>CALGBN010000171.1 GCA_937877765.1 Candidatus Bathyarchaeota archaeon
TTCAAGCAGAAGACGGCATACGAGATGTAGAGAGGTCTCGTGGGCTCGGAGATGTGTATAAGAGACAGCCCATGGATGGATGATGCTGGAGAAATTCAAATAAACAGAGGTTATCGCATTCAAATGAACAGTGCAATTGGTCCATACAAAGGCGGTCTTCGTTTTCATCCAAGCGTTAATTTAAGTATTTTGAAATTTCTTGCTTTTGAACAAGTTTTCAAAAATAGTCTTACTACACTTCCAATAGGTGGTGGAAAAGGAGGATCAAATTTTGATCCCAAAGGAAAATCAGACGCAGAAGTTATGCGATGCTGAGTAAGGGTGGAAGATGGGCTACAAGAACAAAGAACCCTCAACCCTATGTCAAGGCGTTGATTGTAGTATTCCTTGTAGCCTTGATTCTTCTAGCTGCCATGCCCCAGATTGGCACTGTGATTCTAGCCACATCAGACTGGGCTACAAGCGGTACCCTACCAACTACTTTCACAACTCAGTACATGAATACCCTATTCACAAACTCAGAGGTAAGAGGCGCAGTTCTAAACAGCCTTCTCTATAGCGGCGTGGCTGTGGTAATAATGATACTCGTAGGTAGCAGTATAGCCTACATAGTTGATAAACGCGATATACCCGGAAAAGGAATACTGGATACTTTGGCTACGATACCTGTAGCCATCCCTGGGATCAGTCTAGCTATTGGTTATTTCCTCTTCTTCAGTGACGTATTCCAGGGCACATTACTTGATCCCCTCGTAGACCCAGCGTTACTATTAATCAGTGCGTACAGCATCAGGCGTCTGCCTTTTACCACTCGTAGTGTAGGCGCTGGGCTTCAAAACGTAGATAAAAGCCTTGAGGAAAGCAGCATGAACCTTGGGGCTGATAGATCAACCACCTTTTTTAGGATTGTATTACCGTTGATTGTTAGCCACATCATCAATGGTGCGATACTGGGCTTCGTGTATAGTATGAGTGAGGTAAGTGCAAGCGTTACCTTAGGTGGATTACGTGAAGACCGGGTTCCAATAACCTATTTCATTAGCCAGATCGTATACGGCGCCGCCGCTACGGGTTCAGTAAGCATAGGAGCAGCATTATGTGTTCTCTTGATGGCGGTCCAGATTACAGCTATGGCAATATCTAACTATATACTCAAACAGAAATCATCGTTCCTAGGAGTCTAAAAACATGGTAAAAGTAGAGCTAAAAAACGTGACAAAGCGTTTCGGTGAAGTAATTGCATCAGACTCAGTTAATCTAGTTATAAACGATGGAGAGTTTTTCACTTTCCTCGGACCTAGTGGATGTGGAAAAACTACCACAATGCGTATGATTGCTGGATTAGAGTTTCCCAGCGAGGGTAAGGTCTATTATGATGATAAAGACGTCACGTCTCTTCCAAGCTTTAAACGCAATACGGGAATGGTTTTCCAGAACTATGCTCTATGGCCACACATGAAGGTATCAGAAAACGTCGCGTATGGATTGGAGGTAAGAAAGGTTCCCAAAGAAGAGATAGCTGAACGAGTGGAGAAGGTTCTTGACCTGGTTGGGCTATCAGGCATGGGTGATCGGTTTCCAAACCAGCTTAGCGGAGGCCAGCAGCAGCGGGTTGCACTGGCTAGGGTGCTTGTGATTGAGCCTGATATACTATTGCTGGATGAGCCTCTAAGCAATCTTGACGCTAAGCTACGTGTAGAGATGAGGGAGGAGATCAAGGATATCCAACGGAAACTAGGGATAACCACGATCTACGTTACTCATGATCAAGAAGAAGCCATGGCCATCAGCGACCGAATAGCTATCCAGAATTATGGAAAAATAAGACAAGTAGGTACTCCTCAAGAAATATACAATAAACCAGACAACCTATTCATAGCGACATTCATAGGTAAAGGAGCACTGCTTGAAGGAAATGTAACAAGTATTGGTGAAAATATTTCTGTAGACATCGGGGAAGGTGTATTAGAGGGTCATAATACGGGAAACAAGTCACTAGAGGAAGGTGATCATGCGGCTGTTGTTCTTCGTCCTGAGAACTTTTTCTTGAAGGCGCTTGATGAGCCATATAATGTCCTTGATGGGTTGATTGAATGGAGTTCCTTCATAGGTGCTGTGACCGAGGTAAAAATCCTCATCGGGGACGAGAGTCTTTTGATCGATGCTCCAGCGGGACGCGAATATGTCTCGGGTGAGAGCCTTAAGGTGTATATTCCTAAGGCAAAGACCGTGATTCTACCGTGGATGGAGTTAGATTAACACCCCTTTTTCCACATAGAAACAAGTAAAAAAGAGGTATTCCTCAGTAGTAGTATGAAACCAAGTAGAGTATTCTTACTTTCGATTACAGTATCAATTCTTTTTGCACCAATTATCGGTGCAATGGCTATCGAAGAGGTCACAACCCCCATTGCTAGACCGCTTCCTTCGCTACCTGAACCCGTACTCAGTGAAGGGCTTCTAAGAGTAGAGATTGTTGAGGAACCCACTTCTATCTCAGCGTCACTTGCATCTGAGTATGTCGAAGCATCACTTTCCTTGTCAAGTGGGCCGGATCAAGTTGGTTCGGTCTGGGTGGTTACCTTCGATGTACCTGATATTAGACCGGGGCTCTATGATCTCTATATTACATACTCTGGTGAAGAGCATGTTCAACCCAGAAGTGTATGGGTTATGGATGAGTGGCCAACTAGCTTGGTGATAAGTCATATCACCGATATACACCAGCCATATGGTGGAGCAAATTTCACCCAGTATATCTATGAGCAGAATCTGCTAAACCCAGATATGATCCTAGTTACTGGTGACGTTGTTGATGTAGAGACCATTCGAGCAGCCTGGGAAAATCTCCAAGGAACAATGGAATATAGTAAAGTTCCGATTTATTTAATTCCTGGAAACCATGATCATACCGCTGATTCAAAATATTACCAGAAATATGGTGGTAAGAACAATTACACTCTAACGATTGGTGATTTCTTCATAGTTGCGTTGAACAGTCATGGAGGCGGCTACGTAACTCTTGAGGAGATCGCTTGGGCTGATAAAGTACTTGAGGAAAACTCTGACAAGTACAAGATAATAGCCTTCCATCATCCAATGTTCAGCGGAGAATACGAAGAAGATGGAGGAACCTTAACTGGAGGAGAGTTTACCGGAGACTGGCAGAACATCGAGGACCTTGAAGACATCATGTACTTTACGTGGAGCCAGAACATGGACAACGCAAGAGAGATGCTAAGAGTTATTGAGGAAAATGATGTTGATGTTATACTTTCAGGGCACGTCCATAGGGATCTAATATACCATATGAACGATGAACACTGGTTTATCACTACAACAACCATAGGTGGAGGCTCAGGTCAGTACAGAGGATACAGAGAAATAACCGTAACCGACGATGGCTCCATCTCCCTAGATGATTATGGTACTTCTAATATGTATAATCCTCCTAACTCAGTGCCTCTTGAGAAAATCAAATACCTCTATAAGCAAGCAAATGATGGCACAGAAACCGCTGCTTCAGTTATAATAGAGAATGATTTGGTTATGGATCTGGATGATGTTCAGGTTGAGTTTGTGGTTGATGGAAGTCTGGATTCATCCTCTTATACAATTAATCCAGAGCCAGATACCCAAGAGATAATATCCGTCGAAGGAAGCCATCATTTCATACTAACTTATGATGTACCAGCCGAAACCACCTTCGCTGCAACAATTTTCTCAGAAGAGGATACAGAGGAACCAACTATCGATCTAGTATTAGGTGAATTACTTGATGGAAGTGGGGCTGTGTCTGCAATAATCGAAGTATCTGATTCTGGATGGGGCGTCAAAAACACAGAAATATCCTATAGTTTGGATGGACAAACTTGGAACCCAATTCCAGTCAGTCTTGAACCTGAAATATCTCCAACTGAGTGGAAAATAAGTTTCTCAAGTGATCTTTTCTATACTCCTGAGTATGATGCTGATGAGATTACTTTCAAGGTTGAATCCGTTGATTTTGCGGGAAATACTGCAACTGAAGAAGTTACTCATACAGTGGCAGAACCCGAACCTGAACCGGATACAGAGCCAGACACTGAACCCGAACAAGAAACAGATACGGATACTGGAACCGAGCAAGGAACAGAAACTGAGCCAGATACAGAACCAGAAACAGAGCCCGAGCCTGATACCGGAGGCGGAATACCCTTCCCAGCAGCATACATGCTCATCGGGGTAACCGGAGCAACCATACTAATCAGTCTAAGGAAGCCAAAAAGCTTCTAAACCCCTTTTTTATTGGAATTCTTCAGCAATCTGAGCACCGTGAGTCAACTGATCCACCCTGACATCAGTAACATAGACCGAGCCATCCTTCTTGAATGCTTTAAATTCTCCTCGTTTGATGCTTTCCAGCATCTGGGCTGGGTTCATGTTGTTGTTTCGCATCGCCTTCTCTATAGGTATAATGTTCAGTGACTTTACTTGGTTTATCAGCTTGTCAAGAGACTCCTCGACACACATGGTCATCATGTTTACCAGTGGATAGATGGTACCCTTTCCCGCCTTCTCGGCGCATTTACGGTAATATTTGACCTCGTATGGGTTCAAGGGTAGACCGAAGATGTAGCCATTCTGGTTCAGCATCCACTTAGATAAGAGTCGTGAGGTTGTACCGGTTCCATAGTTAAATGGTCGTATCTGGTGGAAGAATCCCTGTATGAGGGCTGATTTCTCAATTGGGTGATAGTCAGGGCTAATGTTTAGCTTACTTAGGAACCCCTTTAGGCGGTCGTTTATGTTGTTTTTATTTCTGTATTTTCCCGCTTCTTTGTCGATGTTTTTCATAACCACGGTGTGAATTTCCTTTACCATTTGGTTTGTGATCTCGTTTTTCACGTTTTGTCGAATAAACTCAAAGGCGTTTGCGTGATTAATGGACAAGTGTTGAAAGTATGTTGGTTGTCCTAGAATGTCGTGGCTTGTGTCTAGTATTTCTCGTGTTTCTTCTATGCTGAGAGATGAGCCTTCAATCTTATTGCTTATGTGAACATACTCGACTAGAATATCCCACTGGATTTTTTTTAGGGATTTCTTATCGAGAAGCATAGACTCCAGTCTGTCTTTCTTTGAGTTTATCCTATCTAGGATGAAATCATCGAGATACTTCAAACCTTACGCCTACGTTGGAGCCATCCAGATATTAGATTAAAGGATTATAGAACAACGAGAGATATGTTACTAGATTTTAATAGAAGTTAAATAAAAATGGTTATTGATTGAAGAAGTCAAGAGGGCGTTGACCTGTCATTCTTGACTCTTTAATGAGGAAGTCTCTCATCTCATCCGCGTCAGTGAATATCCTTGTCGCATACCACTCGAAGAATGGACTAGGCTCATACGGATAATACGCGTAGACAAGCTTTGCCAGTGCCTTGGCGTAGACCATCTCACACATGACTCCTGCGCTGATGCTTTTACGTGGGTGATAGACCACAACCATGTCAGTGTTCTCGATTATCTTATAGTCGCTGTCGATGATCTGGAACCGTAGGTTCTTGATGGCTGTCTCAACCTCCTTGATATCGAACTCAGCTTCCAGTGGTCCATCCTTGTAGGTCATCCTGAAGGTGAACGTGTCAGGCATCTCCTGTTCCGCGTCAATGGTCTCGTTCACAGCTTCCCTCCACTGCTCAACAATGTCCCAGTCCTTGATCAGGTATGGGTCAAACAGCACATAGTACTCGCTGAGGCTTTCAAGGAACTTTGTGATCTTCGTGAAAAAGTCAGCTCCTTCGCCTGTGATGGGGTGACTCAGATAGACTGTTTCCTTGCTGGGTTTGTAGACTAGGTCTCGTACGATCTCTGGTCCGTTCTCAAACGCTACCAACTGTATCTTGCGTTTTGGTGTGAATGCTTCCGCGAGGCGGTACACTCCGCTTACCTCTTCTCTGCGCCAGTTGGCTATCTCGCCCAATGTGTATTTGTGGTCTTGCCATTGGGGGTCTTGGCTTAGCCTGTCCCTTACTCTGACTATGTCATCGAAGACTATTACAAACATATCTGGGTTCAGTAACTGGACGTCTTCCTCTGTGAGTCCATTGAATCTGTTGCCTTTCCACTCAAAGTGGACTGGGCTGCTGATTACGTGAACTCCGCCGTCCTTGTTGATCTCGTGGTTGATCTTCTGTACTGCCTTGAGCCTGTATTGCTCCATCTTCTCAGGCTGGCTATCATAAAAGTCGAGTATGTTGATCTTAGTCAGGTTTGTATTATCTAGTTTAGCTTCCTCAACAATGTACTCAAACAGGTGATGGTATCCGAAGCTCGCTATCTCCTTAAGCTCCCTTAGTATATCGTCCCTTCCGTTTCCCGGAGGACCGTTGAAAATAATTACACGCTTTTGATTCGACATAAAGAATCAATGGAGGTTACATGGTTAAAATGTAACGGTAAAATTGAGCCAAATATGTAAAAAAGGAGTTAGACGTCACCGTTCTGCTCTATCTTTGTGTCCTCATAGGGTGCTGCGACTCGTCTATAGAACTCGTGTTGTACGCATTCGAGTACACCCATGGCTTTGTTGATGTGGTAGTATCTGAGTGGGTATACTTCCTTGATGACTTTTGTGATCACGTAGTTGAGGTGTCCGTCTATGCTCTCTGGTGGATTCTTCTTAAGAAGCTCAGTTAGTTCCGCCAGTACCTTGTCGTATTGGGGTCTGTCTTCTGCTGCTATGTATGGCATATTATTTCATTGGTGGTTGAGGGTATAGGGTTTACCATAGAGTGACCAGTTTTTGATCAACTTTTCCCAGTATCTATAACTAAAATGATCACCCCTTAGATGTATTCGAGAATAAATGAATATACAAGAAAAGAAGTTCATAGCAGAGGAGCACCCGGAAGGAGATAAATTCCAGTTAATGATGCTGGGGATCTTTCTAGCTATCTGGATAACAGACTTATTCATTGTAAGAGCAACCACACTAAACGCCCTAGGACCATGGTATCTACGAACCGCCGCAGGAGCACTGGTTGTGTTGGCAGGTTTGTATCTTGTGAACGAGTCCCATAAACTGGTGATTGACTCAGGTGAGTTACGGTTAATCGACTGGGGCGTGTATTCCTTGGCGAGGCACCCCATGTACCTTGGAATCATGTTGGTATACCTAGGATTAGCCGTCTCAACAGTGTCTACGGCTTCACTCGTGGTCCTCTTGGGTATCTTCTATGTCTATGATAGAATCGCGGACTATGAAGAATCCAGAATATTGGAGACAATGAGTACGCAATATCTTTATTACCGTAAGAATACCCGTCGATGGCTATTCATCTAAGGTGCCTGAAGTGGCGAAGAGAATAGAAGAAAAAACCTCAAGGATGGCGGAATACACCTGCTCATCAAGGGCTTCATCCTATTGTGAGAAATCAAGCTACTATCATAGCGAGGACTATATCGCAGCCCAAATGGTGCCATGGGGCGTCAGACTCTTGATCAAGAATGGGTTCATCCGAAAATCATTGTTATCCGTGATGGCTCCCAAAGGCGCCTACGAGTATGTGATAGCCAGAACCAAGTACATTGACGCTGTTTTCAATCAAGCTGTCTCTGATGGCGTTGAACAAGTATTGATCTTCGGAGCAGGATTTGACTCCAGAAGCATCAGGCTTCTAACCCAGAACAGCCCTATTAGGGTCTTTGAGGTTGATGCACCTGTGACTCAGCAAGCAAAGAAGGATCGATTAGCTGAGATCGGCGTTGGATTACCCGAGAACACAGTCTATGTAGCCGTTGATTTCAACAAGGAAGACCCTGAGCAGAGGCTCCTTGAGAATGGGTTCCAGTATGGGAAACGATGTCTCTTCATCCTTGAGGGCTTGTTGATGTATCTTGATGAGGATGCTGTAGACGAGACCATGAAACTCATCAAACGAATAAGTGGACCAGACAGCAGAATAGTGTTTGACTACATCTACTCATCAGTGCTAAGACACGAAGAGAAATACTATGGAGATGAAGAACTGCACAAGAACGTCGAGGTTGTGGGTGAACCTTGGGGCTTCGGAGTAGAAGAAGACAGCATCAAGACTTACCTAGATGAACATGGGTTCCGCATCATAGAGGAGCTTAACAGCGATACACTTGACCGAAGATACTTCACAGACTCCACTGGCAACTTGGTTGGTAGGATAAATGGCTCCCATAGCATTGTATTGGCAGAATCTATCCAATAGGTT
>CALGBN010000172.1 GCA_937877765.1 Candidatus Bathyarchaeota archaeon
CACCGAGATCTACACCGTCTAATTCGTCGGCAGCGTCAGATGTGTATAAGAGACAGCTCTAGATCAGTGAGATGCTGATATACAGCTCCTATAGTCATATCTGCGCCGAGGGTCTTCCAGATTGCGTACCCATATGTTGGACCCTGATTGATGATCCGTAAAATCCGTTCCTTGGTTGCTAATCTACTTCCAAGCCTTGGACTCTTCTTTCTCTTAGTAACGTTCCGTAGAATATCATCAGTTTTCAAACCGCTACTAGTTACGAGACACACAATCTTGGCATCGTGATCTATCCTGTTCTTGATATAATCAGTTTGAAGAGAAGCCACAGGCGCAGAGGAGGCAGGCTCAGCGAAAATACCCTCATTGCGGGCAATCTCCTTTCCGGCATCAAGCATAGCCTCATCACTGACAGAAACAGCGAAACCACCAGACTCCTTCAAAGCTTCAAGAGCTAGCTTACCATAGATAGGCTCAGCTACACGAATCGCAGATGCCTCGGTTTCACCTTGATTGATCTTAACAGGCTTATTACTACCTTCAGAAAACGCCTTTGAAATTGGAGAACACCCCTCCGCCTGAACACCGATCATACGTGGAGCCGTATCTATGATTCCAAGCCGTTTCATCTCCTTGAAGCCCTTCCAGAGAGCATGAAGAGTAGCACCACTACCCATGGCCGATATGACATAATCAGGAACATTATTCTGCTCCACAAGCTCATAGCTGATAGTCTTCAAACCCTCAATACTAAGAGGATTTAACTCGGTGGTAGCCTGATACCAGTCCATCTCCGACTCCAATTCACGAGCACGGGCAATAGCCTCCTCGATACTATCCCCAGTCTGAACAATCTTGGCATCATACATGAGCATCTGAGCTAGTTTACCCATATCCACGCCACTGGGAACTACCAAGTTACACTGAATATCTTCTTTTGCTGCATAAGCCGAGATAGATGCACCATGATTACCGTTACTTGCACAGACGATATTATCATAACCACGGCTCTTAGCATCAGAAGCAATTAGCGCAGCCGAACGATCCTTAAAGCTATTAGTTGGGTTTCTTGTCTCGTCCTTCAAATACAGGTTCTTAAAGTGAAGAGAACCTGCTAACCTATCAGCACGTTGAAGCGGAGTACCACCCTCACCAAGCGAAACAGTTTCAGTTACCCTTGGTAGTACCGGACGATATCTCCAGAAAGTAATTGGACCAGTAAAACGAACCTTATCCGCCACAAGTCTATACTCAAGTAATCCACCGCATTGATCACAGACCGTATCAGGGTTGCCTGATGTGTTCTCGGTTCTACAGTCTATGCATTCGAGTATGTGGCTTGGGCTCATTAACTATCAAAAGGGGTTTCATGGTTTTATTCTTATTCCATAAGAAACTTTTCACACAATACCCTAGGGTAAACCACGAGAAAATATAGAGAAAAAAACGTCTAGTAAAAGAAAACAATGATAAGGCTAGCCTCTATTCGTCAAGTGAGCCAGATGAAGCTAAACACGCTACGACCCGGTATGGAAAACCTAGAACTAGAAGTAGAAATACTCAGCATAGGTGAACCACGAGAAGTAGAAACCTACTCGGGCCATAAACATACTCTTGTGGAGGCAGAGATCAAAGACGATACCACCAAGATGGGGCTTACAGTCTGGAACGAAACGATCTCAGAACTTGAAAAGGTCAAGCCCGGAGATCAAGCAAAGCTCATAAACTGCTTCATCACCAGCTTCAAAGGTGTTTTATCGGTAAACATAGGAAGAGAGTCTAGCATAATCAAAGTGAACTAGATGTACGAAGACCTAGTGGAGATATCCCGACGACACCAGAAACAAGTAGGTAGCCACGGATACGAGCACACAGAACGAGTAATCCAAACATGTAGAATCGTCGGGGAAAAACTACAAGCAGATATGGAGATACTCATACCAGCTGCCATACTCCACGATATCGCCCGAGAACACGCCAATCATGCCCAGAAAGGCGCAGAGATGGCACGAGAAATACTCCTAAAACAAGGATACCCGAAGATAGACGCTATAGTTCATGCCATAGAGGTACATAGTTTTTCAGGTGGAGGCGAAGCAAAGACCCTTGAGGCCAAGATTCTCAGCGATGTTGACAAATTAGATGCACTTGGAGCCACAGGAATATACAGGGCAGCACAATACGGCACAGAGCATGACAGACCAATAGAAGAGTTCATAGCCCATTTCCACGAGAAGCTCCTCACACTAAGAGACTTACTTTACACAGATACGGCTCGAGATATAGCTGAAAAACGTCACAAATACATGGAAAAATACCTTATTCAGTTAGGTAAAGAGCTTAAAGGCTCAGCTTGAGCCCCAACGATTGTACATCTTGTTCTCAACGCCAAGTTGATCCAGTATCTTACCCACCACAAAATCCACGAGATCATCAACAGACTCAGGATTATGATAAAAACCGGGCATCGCAGGCAAAATCACGGCACCAAGACGACTCAGTTTAGCCATATTCTCAAGATGAACAGCATGTAAAGGAGTCTCACGTGGAACTACAATCAAAGGACGCCTCTCCTTGAGCTGAACATCAGCTGCACGGGTCACAAGATTATCAGTATACCCATTAGCCAAAGCAGAAACCGTCTTCATTGAAGCCGGAACAATCACCATGCCATCAAGAGGATAACTACCACTGGCAATATCCGCCGCCAAGTCCTCGGGAGTATAGACTCTTCGAGCGAGATTCTTCAACTGCTCTGTATCTCCAAGCTCGTGTTTTGCCACTTTTTCTGCGGCTTCAGTTATAATAAGATAGGTCTCCAAATCATATTTTGATGAAGCCTTCAAAAAATTCAAGGCATAAACAATACCACTAGCTCCAGTTACAGCTACTACTAGTTTCATAGTATGTCTCAGAAGTTTATAGGTTATATATTTGTTTTAAAGTAGAGGGTTATTCGCCCGGAGGAAGGGTTTTGGGTTCGATACATACGTACATGACGTTGTTGCCTCTGATGAATACGTCACCGTATTTGGCGATTAAGCCATTGTTATCGTATTCTTTTGTCTCCTTAAGCATCATGTTCATGTATCCGTCGGCGCGTACGAGTTTACCCCTGTAGCTGCCTCTTCCTTTTAGCTGTACTTCTACGTTTGCTCCGTTTGATTTGATGAGAATATTTAGTGGTTTCATTCTTGGTTCCAAGTTATTTGCACCGTTTTTGAAGTTAATCTATGAGCGATGTGCATACTATAAAAACTTTCTGAAACGAGGCATTTTTAGAGCTTATTTTATTGTTTCTTGGTTGATACTGTTATCCAATCATTGATGTTTTCATCAGTAAAAACCCGGTTTAACATAAGATAGTCACATTCAACTATGCTAGTAATATCCTCAACTTTCTCATAGACTCTTTTTAGTGATGAAATAATAACATTTGAACCCGGCTTAGAAACACGAGCCGACTCAATAGGTAACCTTTCAGGTTTCATGAGATTTTGGACAACCGTAACCGAGACCACAGCATCAAACACATCATCTCTAAAAGGCAAGTACTCTGAGTCACCTTGCACAAGATATTGGACGTCATTTACTCTTTCTCTAGCTGTTCTAAGTAATTCACTGGATAGATCTAAACCTACAAGACTCGATTCTATGAAGCGAAACAATAACCCGGTTCCACAGCCATTATCTAACATAAGATTTGCTTCAGGTAATTCATCCATGATCAACTCGTATTTTGCGAGTTGTTCCTCGGTATATCTCATATCATAATCTGAGCCGCCTAGATCATCATACCGAGATTTGATAGTATTCTTGTGCTTCAAGGCTTCTCACTGGTTTCTAATATCTCTAACACCACATATCAAGTGTGTAAACATTATGGTAAAAAAGAAAAAAGAAGACTGGGAACGCTTTGGAAGAGCAAAGAAACCCACAGCCCCAGAGATAATCCAGCTATATGATTGGAGAAACAATCCCACCACCTTTGATATCGCAAGCTACTATAACCAGATATTAATCCACAGAGCCCACACGGTAATGCTTTGCGAACAAAAAATAATCAAACCGGAGGAAGCCAGAGCCATCATCAAAGGCATCAAAGAAGTAGAAAAAGAACTCACCGGAGACCCAAAACTCGTCAACTATATGTCCACAGAGACCGCACTCATCAAGAAAATAGGCGAAGTAGGTGGCAAGATACATATAGGAAGAAGCAGAAACGATCTAGCTCACACTAAGAGACGTCTTTACTACCGGGACCAGATCAACCGAGTAATAGAAGCTGTAATAGAATATCAGCGGAAACTCATCAAGGCATCAGAGCAAAATCTTGAGACCTATATGCCGGGTTACACCCACTGGAGACAAGCACAGCCAATCACCTTAGCTCACTACATTATGAGCCATGTAGAAGCTGCTATAAGAACCATAGAACGCTTAGAAGACACATACAAACGTACAAACCTTTCTCCTCTTGGAGGAGCAGCCTTTGCGGGAACAGGCTGGCCACTGAATAGACACCGGACAATGGAGCTTCTCGGATGTGATGGTTTAGTAGAGAATACCCTAGATGGTATCGCTTCTATGGATTACTATATGGAGTTCGCCTCCGCCCTAGCTATCCACATGAATAACCTGAGCAGGCTATCCGAGGACATACAGGTAATGTCTAGCGATGAGTTCATGTTCATCGACCTAGACGAGGCATACGCAGGTACAAGCAGCATCATGCCCCAGAAAAAGAACCCAATAATCCTAGAACAGACACGAAGCTACGCCTCGGAGGCCATAGGCGCGGTCACCAGCATCTATACAAGCATGAAAGGCATGCCATATACAAACACAAGCGACAGAGCCCTACTGGAGCCAGTGATGATCGATACAGCCGTAGGAGCCACAAACTCAATGGGAGGCTTGGTTCTCGCAATGAAGCTAATAATTGAAAACATGCGCCAAAAACTCAGGGAAGGCTTCAGCACCATGAC
>CALGBN010000173.1 GCA_937877765.1 Candidatus Bathyarchaeota archaeon
ACGGTACAGACACCGATCTGTTTACCGTTACTCACACGCCCAATAGCATCCGCTACCGAAACCGCGTAACGTTCATCCCTTACCATGAATAGCTCAGGGGCGCCTTCCTCGCCCACAGCGTTATTGATGTGGCTTGTGGGGAATGTGCAGACCCGTTTGATGCCCTCGGCTTCAAGTATGTTTACCAACCCGTTTACAGCTTTAACCATAGAATCACTGGTTATTGTTGTGGGTATGGGTGGAAAAAAGTATCGAGAACCATATATAATACAATTATGTATTACAGTATTGTATTACAATGGCTAAATATGTGACAATCTCCGCTCGAATCCTAGAAGAGAAAAAGAAAGAGATGGAAAAATACGACCTCCAACCCACGGAAATCATCCGAGAAGCCATAGACAACGAGATAAAACGCAGAAAAGCCCAAGAAATCAAACAAAAACTTGAAACCGTCAGTACTGAACTCGCAAAAATAAACCCAGACGAGACCGCGAAACTCATCAGAGAAGAACGTGACAAGCGATGAAACTACTCTTTGACGCTTCCTCTATATTCAACTCGCTAGTTGAACGCAGACCCGAGCCAATGATCGATCAATACACCCTCGACTTTACGCGGTACGAGTTATTGAATGTAATATGGAAACACTACACGCTTCTGCATACCTTTAACCGTGAAGCCTTTGACGCCTTACTTCTATCCTCTGTTCATCTCCTTTCCGAGATGATCCAGCTATCCATCAAAGGCATGGAGCAACACGCAATGGAGACTGCTGTAACAAACGGTATCAGCCTCTATGACTCAGCCTATATTAGTCTGGCAAAAGAAAATCAATGCAGTCTGGTGACTGAGGATAACATGATGAGAAAAATAAGCCGAGAGCTAGGCATTCCGGTTGTTTCAATAAAAGATGTTTAGGCTACATCTCACGTAGCCGTTTGACACGTTCCTCGATTGGAGGATGAGTACTATAGATAGCGTCAAGCGCTGATCTATTAGGGTCACTGATGAAGAGATGGCTTACTGACTCGCTCACCTTCATGTGACCACTGTTTAGCTTCCCGATCTTCTCCAAAGCATCCGCCAAACCATCAGGATAACGGGTTAGCTCCGCAGCCGATGCATCAGCTAGGAACTCCCTACGCCTACTAACCGCTAACTGGACTAGTCTTGACGCTATAGGGGCGAAGATGGCTAAGAGGAAGCCCACTACTATGATGATCAACCCTATCTGTCCACTATCTCTATCACGTTTACTTCTACGTCCACCCCACCAGTAACTTCTGAGAATCATGTTACTCAAAATACCGGCGAGACCGACAAGTACAGCGACTAGAGTCATGAACTGTACATCTCTGTTTTTGATGTGGCTGATCTCGTGGGCGAGAACACCTTCAAGCTCCTGACGGTCCAGAGTATCAAGCAAACCCTGAGTGACAGCTATACTAGCATGTTCAGGGTCTTTTCCTGTCGCGTATGCGTTGAGTTCTCTGCTTGGCATAACGTAGACATCAGGCTTGGGTATGCCCGCACCGATGGCTAACCCTTCAACGGTGTCGTTGAGGAAGATGTATCTTGATCCTGTAGCTGGCTGCGCGTTTGTAGACATTAGTACGACTCTGTCACCGTACTGGTAGCTGCTCCATGTATAGATGAGGGTGATAACCACTCCCACTGGTACCATGAAGTAGACGCTTGCCGGGTCCCAGATGTAGCTAATTGACACGATCAAAGCGAAAAGAACGGCGCTAACCACTATCGCTAAAAGAACGCTGTCCCGCTTGTTGCGGGACTGCTCATCGTGAAAGCTACGTCTCTCCATTCTAGAACTCTACCTTCGGGGCGGTCCTTGCCTCGTCTGGGATCTCTAGGAACTCGTGTTTACCTCTTCCACCTGCAAACCATACGCCGGGTATGGTTGTGATCAGGTTGTTGAAGTCTAGAACGGACTCGTTGTAGAACTGTCTCGCGTAGGCAATCTTGTTCTCGATGCCCTCTAGCTGCTCCTGTAGTAGCGTAAAGTTCTGAGATGCTTTGAGGTCTGGGTATGCCTCAGCGACAGCGAATAATCTGCCTAGTGCCTGTGTTAGCATTGCATCTGCTTCTACCCTTGCCTGTCGGCTGCCCTCGACCATGCCTGCTCTTGCTTTAGCAATGTTGTCGAAGATTTCCTTCTCGTGGCTTGCGTAGCCTTTGACGGTGTTGACTAGGTTTGGTACTAGGTCGTATCTCTTCTGTAGCTGTACGTCTATCTGTGCCCAGGCTTCCTCGATTCTGTTTTCAAGGGTTCTGATCCTGTTATAGTAATTGACATAGAGTAAGACTAGGGCTCCACCGATTACTACGACGGCGCCTATTAGTGTCCATATCATTTGTTTTGTTTCACCTAATACCAATGATTGAACCTATGGTTATAAACGATATTCAGAATTTGATCAGAATCTCTACAAGTTTTCCAGTACATACAGGGCTCTGAGGGTCACCCATTTGCTAGACTTGTTCTTTTCCTCGATGTCTACTCACATTTTACCATTGAACGTGTCTTTCATGAGCCATTTTCCATCTTTTTGCTGCGTATCTCGGATCAACTCAACTGCCTCATTCATACGATCATCTTTTACTCCTAGTCGTGTCAGCATCGTCATTATCTCTAGTATGTCTGACTGGTAGAAGAGAGGATACCCGAAGCGTTTCCAGCCTGCTTTCTCTTTTCTGGTTCCATCAGGGTTTCTAAGGTACCAGTGTATCCTGTTTTCAAGTATTTTCTCGGTTTCTTTTTTGATGATCTTCTCCATTTGGGGGCTGCGTTTCTCTTCTGGTATCATACTGGAGGCTTTGAGTATCTTCATTGCACCCATGTAGCAGTTTACTGGGAGGACTCTATCTGGGTTGATGGGATAGGCTCTGCATTTCCACCCAGCGTTCTGGGCGTCATAGTAGTCGTATATGAAATCCAGTAGTTTCTGGGTGCGTTGATCATCAAGATAACCGAAATGGTTCAGATAATACAACACATTACCGTCAAAACAACAGCCATCCTTGACAGTACTTTCATAACCTCTCTGTGATTTTGGCAGCTTTGTTAGGAAGTGTCCACTGTTTCGCTGGGTTACCCGAGAACCCCTTTGCAGCGCTTTCAATTGGGTTAAACAAGATGCTGAAAGGCGATACCTAGTTTTCAAGCTCAAAGTAGACAATTTTTCTTCTCTTTTTCTTGGATTCTAAGCTTAGACTCTTGAGCTTACCAATATCGCCAGTGCTTCTCACATGGGTTCCCATACAAAACGTCTCAGCATAATCACCGATCTTTACCATCCGAAGCTCATGCACATCCTTTGGTA
>CALGBN010000174.1 GCA_937877765.1 Candidatus Bathyarchaeota archaeon
TTTTTCAAGCAGAAGACGGCATACGAGATGTAGAGAGGTCTCGTGGGCTCGGAGATGTGTATAAGAGACAGGCCGGGGTGGAGGGTGAAGTTCAACGTGGACAGGTACATTCAGGAGGGCTACCTCGGCGAGGACGAGCAGGGCGTCATGTACCTGGACTGGCGGAGTAGGGCCGAGATCGATACCAAGAAGCTGGTGGACCTCGTCGTCGGGTTCGGCAAGAAAGACCGGGAAGCCTAGCCCTAGAAATCAATATTCCTTTTTCTGCGTCACGTTCTTCATTTAATGTGTCTGTCGATGTAGTCGAATATCTCATCCAGCCTCCTATGGTTCGCGTATATGGTGTTTCTAGCTGTTATGCTTAGTAGCCCCGTTCTAGCCAGATCCTCGATGCATTTGGTGACTTTCTTACCGTCTTTCTTGATCTTGTTCTGAATCCAGCCCCTCATCCGGTCCACGGGTATGTGAGGTGAGCCGAATGCCCCTGCGTTCACCAGACGGTTGAGTATGTCTGCCTTGATCTGTTCGTCTGTTAGATCCCGCCTCACCAAAAAAGTTCACTAGACCTTAGTCGTTATTATTTGAACTGAGAAATAGTAAGTGTTTTGGCTACATTTTATCATGATTCTAAGGTTTATAGGCGCTTTTTTCTTGGATTATGAGGTATTTTACATCAGTTTTTACACTAGACCACAATTACGACTAAGGTCTACTAACTAAACCGTGTTGGGTAAACCATTTATACTATACTTGGCATGCATCGTTGGAGCCCAGGCTCATGTACCGAGAAGACAGAGAATCAGTGATCCTCACCCTGTTCGGGCAAAGCCCCCAGACCCGGATACTCGACCTATTCATGGACAACCCCCTGTTCGAGTTCACGAGGAACGAGATTATAGACGCCCTGGGCATGGCCAAAACCACCCTGTACAGCACCCCCCCCGGGTTCGAGGAAGCCGGAGTGATAGTGGAGACTAGGAAGATCGGTAAAGCCTCCCTGTACCGCCTCAACGGGGACTCCCCGGTGGTCCAGGGCCTCAAGAGCCTGATAAGAAGGCACGCCAAGACTATGGCGCACAGCGAGGCGGCGACCGACTTGCCCGTCGAGGAAGAGAGGCTCAAGGCACCGATAGCCTGATCTATGGAGACCATGGAGTCTAGTCCTTTTCTCCTGCCTCTATGGACGCTATCTCCACAAGCTTGGGCTCAGCCACCGTTATCCCCTGCAGCAACCGCCTCTCGTCGCCCTCAAGGAAGTAGGAATCCACTAACTCCTTACGAACCTTCACGCGCTCGTACCCGTGTAGCCTCAGAATTATCTGTGCCTTCTCCAGCTGCCTCTGCAGCACGTCCTCCACCACCGCGACCCACGGGCTGATCCTCCAAGAGGACTCGGCCTCGAACAGATTCAGATCCGTCGGGAACGCGTTCAGGTTCAGCATCTGGTCCCCCATGGTCGTGAATATGTACAGGTTTCCGTC
>CALGBN010000175.1 GCA_937877765.1 Candidatus Bathyarchaeota archaeon
GAGATAAGGAATTTAATACAGTTGATATTGAGAAAATTGCTTTACTCTAAATTATTCTTTTTTCCAGATTTTATCGCAGAACTTATCGATCTCAAAGAGAATCCTTTCATCTGCGAGGCTGTATAGACGTTTTCTTCCATCCCTGCGTACATCAAGCAATCCAACGTCCTGTAGCTGAAGAAGGTGAACGCTTACTGTGGGTTGAAGTATCTCAAAGAAGGGCAGTAGCTCGGAGACGCATTTCTCGCCATCCATGAGGAGGTACATTATCTTCAAACGGTTGGGGTCTGAGAGGGCCTTGAATATCATGCTTCTTCTATCGAGGTCATTATCTTCTTCCTTTTTGTCTGGCTCATACTCAAATACCTCTACCGTTGCCTCGCTACTGTACACGTTTCTTCACTTTCAAAAACAACCACGTAGTAATGAAAACGGTATGTGTGTATCCGGAGGCTACACATCCAACGTACGAAGCAGCCCAGGTAACGTGCTAAGCTCCATAATCTTAGGGCCACTCCACTGACTGAAACCGTCATCAACTAGAACCGCCTGCAAACCAGCGGCTAGCGCGCCTTTGATATCGGCTTCTAGGCTGTCTCCTACCATTACTGCTTCTGATTGGTGGACTCCTAAGAGGTCGATTGTGTGTCTGAATATTCTTGGGTCTGGTTTGGGGATTCCTATATCGTAGCTGCATACCATTGCCTTGAACCAACGCCCGTATCCGTGGTCTCGGAGTGCTTGTCGTGGCGCTTCCAGCCATGAGTTGCTGAGTAGGGCTAGCATGTAATCCTCTGATAGGGTCATCAAGGTCTCCTCTAAGTTATCCACGAAGCTAGTGTATCCTTCATCGTAGACCATTTGTTCTAGCTCGTCTGTTACGTCAACTGGTACGTTGTGTCCTAGTTTTTCCAGTGCGTGGTTGAAGAACTGGTACGAGTCCAGCTCTAGTCCAAGGGTATGCCGTTGATACCTGTACTCTATGGTCTCTTTTACTGCCTCTTCTAAGTCAACTGGATCGACATCGATGTCCATGTATTCCAGTCTTTCAGCGATCCTGTTACAGACAGTATCCCATGGGGTTTTTGTCTGTGCAAGTGTGCCCCCGAAATCAAATATTACAGCCCTAGTCATGGGCAGTATTCTGTTGAAAGAAAATTTAACATCATCCACAAATTAGGTTAATAATCTGGGACGTTGGCTCTGATCAACGGCTTTACCCGTAATGCCTCTGCGTAGTTATGGTAAAACGATAAGACGTTCTTGCCCCTTTCAGAGACTGTTAGTTCAGGTGTATAGTCCACGAGAAGCTCCCACTCTGTGAGTTTACCGATCAGTTCCTCCACATGGTTTTCCCCGAGTCCAACCTGTTTACATATTGAGTCCAGCTCTGTTTCATGGTTGTAGACGCATGTTAATACGTCAAGTGATCTGTGGAATAGCGACCTGTAGGACATATTTGAAGCATGAATATGAGGTTAATAAGGAAAATCTAACCCGGATAACGAAGAATATCCGCGATTCATGCTAAGGAACCGTGTTCTACATCTTTTGGTCGATTGTTTTTTACCTTCACCCGAGAACTAGATGTGAATAGATTTGGATGAGAAAAAACCATGTGAACCCCAATCCATAACCGGGTTCACCGAGGAGATGGAAAAACATCCCGGATACTTCAACTACTACTGGGACCAGAAACAAGGCAAAATCTGGCTAGAGATAGACCGGTTTGAGGAAGAGTTTCTCTACGTCAACAGCCTCAAGGCTGGACTCGGTAGCAACGATATAGGGTTGGATAGGAACCAGCTTGGAGACACAAAGGTTGTAAAGTTCCAGCGCATCGGGCCACGGATACTGCTAACACAGGTAAACTATGGGTACAGGGCGGAAAGCAGTAACCCCAAGGAGCGTGAGGCAGTGGATGACGCCTTCGCGAAGTCCGTTATCGGTGGTTTCAAGGTAGAGGCAGAAGAAGACGAGAGGGTGCTTGTGGATGTCACTGATTTCCTGCTAAGGGACGCGAAACATGTGACTCAACGTCTCAAAGAAAAAGAACAAGGCGAATACGAGCAGGACCCAGAGCGCTCAGCAATATACCTGCCCGCAACAAAGAACTTCCCCAAGAACACAGAGTTCGAGGCAATCTTAACCTACAATGGAAAAGACCCGGGGGACTGGCTTAAGAGCGTTGCACCAGACCCATTGAATGTTTCTGTGAGACAGCATCATAGCTTCATCATGCTACCTGATGATGATTACACGCCACGACGGTTTGATATCAGGAGCAGCTACTTCAGTGTCAAATACAACGATTACGCTACGCCATTCAATGAACCACTGGAGAAACGATACATATGCAGACACAGACTCAAGAAAAAAGACCCAAATGCTGAGGTAAGTGAACCAGTTGAGCCCATAGTCTACTATGTGGACCCCGGTGTACCTGAGCCCATTAGGTCCGCGCTTGTTGTGGGGTGTCAGTGGTGGAACATTGCCTTTGAGCACATTGGCTACAAGGATGCCTTTAGGGTTGAGATTCTCCCTGAGGACGCGGACCCGATGGATGTCAGGTACAATGTGATCAACTGGGTTCACAGGAGCACACGTGGCTGGAGCTACGGGATGACTATAACTGACCCACGCACAGGCGAGATTCTCAAGGGACACGTGAGCCTAGGAAGTCTACGTATCAGACAGGATTTCATGATCGCTATGGGTTTGATGGGCGAGTACCGTGAGGACGGTGACAACACTGATGAGGCGATGGAGATGGCATTGGCGCGTATCAGACAGCTCAGCGTCCACGAGGTAGGACACACTCTCGGCTTAGGGCATAACTATGCCAGTAACCTCAATGGTAGAGCCAGCGTAATGGACTATCCTAGCATGTTGGTGAAGGAGAAAGACGGGGACCTAGACCTAAGCGAAGCCTATGAGACAGGCGTGGGCGAATGGGACCTAGTCAGCATAGAGTACGGTTACCAAGACTACCCAGAGGACGTTGACGAGGACAAGGCTCTTGACAAGCTTCTAAACGATGCTTTCAGCCGTGGATTATACTTCCAGCCCAGCAGGGACGCTGGACCGGGAAGCGCAAGTCCATACGCGGCTTACTGGATTACGGGCGTTGATCCAGTTGATGAGCTTGATAGGATGATGAGGGTTCGTAAGATTGCTCTTGAGAGTTTTGGTGAGCATCGTGTCCAGTATGGAACCCCGTTAGCGAAGATGGAGGAGCCGTTGGTGACAACATATCTCTTCCACAGGTTCCAGCTTGAGGCCGCGGCAAGCGTTGTCGGTGGACTTTACTATCACTACAAGGTGCGTGGAGATGTTCAGGAGTACCCCAAGATGGTGCCAGCGGAGACTCAGGCAAAGGGATTAGATGCTTTACTAGCAACCATAACACCTGAGGCACTTGCTTTACCAACGCCGCTACGTGATTTGATGCATCCAAGACCACAGCACTTCCAGCAGAACAAGGATCTGTTCCCAGGTAGAACTGGACTTGCCTTTGACCCTATGGCTGTAGCGGAGACTGCTGCTGGGTTAACCCTTAGGTTGATTCTTCACCCTGAGCGAGCTGCGCGTCTAGTGGAGTATAATGCTAGAGACACGAGTTTACCCGGTCTGGGTGATGTGATTGACAGGCTCTTTGAGGCAACTTGGTTAACCACATATGAGGACCCGTACCATATGGAGCTTCAACGCCTCGTGAACAACGTGGTGCTCTACTATATGGTGGAGCTTGTGAAGAACAAGGAGGCACCAGCAGCGGTTAGGAGCTTGGCTTACTTCAAACTGGTTAAGTTGAATGAACATGTAAGCGAGATAGAAACCGATGACGAGGCGCAGGTAGCGCAGTACGTGTATCTTGATACCGTGTTGGAGCAGCTTGAGGAGAACCCTGATGCGGTTAATCTTACTCCCCCGGCTGAGCCTCCTATGGGTGCTCCTATCTAACCTCTTTTATTCATCTTCTTTATTTTCTTTTACGTGAATAGACGTATTCTGGTGGCTGTTTGTCTCTTTTACTCGGTTCTATGCATGTATGGAGCCTATAGGGTGACCAATTTCAATGGAGAACTCAGGGTAACTGATGTCTCCATAAGCGGTGAAAACACGATAACCGGAGTATTATACGAGCCAATTGAGTCAAGGAATGGTGCTCCATGCATCTTACTCGCACACGGTATCACCAACAGTAAAGAACCATTATCAGGGATCGCCCTTGAGCTAGCGAAACACGGATACATTGCATTAAGCATCGACCTAGTTGGGCATGGAAGATCAACAGGTTCTCTCAATGGAAACGACCAAAGCCTTGGAGTAGTACAGTCAGCAGAATATCTGCTCGAATACTCAAATAACACACACGTTGGTTTGGTAGGGCACAGTCTCGGAGCAGGCGCTGTCTACTATGCTGCCTCTCATGGGGTATCTGAGAATGGCATCGTTTTGATCGGTGGCGGCATCGGATCAAACACTTATCAGAACTCCTCTGGTGGTTTGTGCCTAAATCCGTGGAATCCTCTTGTAATAATTGGGCGCTATGATGTTCTTTTCACGCCTGATGAGATCAATGAATCCCTTATGATAACATTCCCCAACAGCGATATTAAGCTGAATACTCTGAAAGGTGATCCTCAAGACGGCTCGATGAGGATGCTGTTGATACCTCATACTAGTCACTTGTTGGAGCCTATTGATCCAGTTGTAGTTGATGCAACGGTTGACTGGTTCAACGCCATCAATGAAGTGGAGGCTGAGCATACCCAGTCATATCTCTATAGGGCTGTCTCTTATACACATCTCCGAGCCCACGAGACCTCTCTACATCTCGTATGCCGTCTTCTGCTTGAAA
>CALGBN010000176.1 GCA_937877765.1 Candidatus Bathyarchaeota archaeon
TTAATGATGCGGCGACCACCGAGATCTACACCGTCTAATTCGTCGGCAGCGTCAGATGTGTATAAGAGACAGCTTCATTAGTGAACAACTCGATGGCTGAACCCGCCATAGTCTTAGCGGCAAACACCAGACTCTTGTGTCCAATGCTCATACCACTGGTAGCTACGACAGCCCAGCTATGACCCGGCGCACCAAGCACAAAACAGGTGGTGCCAAACTCAACGGTGGGCGTGATCCATGATATGTCGCCTACGTCGCTGCTACCGGCACTGGTTTCACCATCACCCAAGGGATCAAGAATATCAGTTACAAGGTCAATATCCCTATACTTCTCAGCGTCTGGTATCTTGTTTCTCCGTAGAGAATCCACCTTAGCATCCTTGCTGAAGTTACTTGCGATTTTCTTAGCATACTCAAGCTCTTCCTCTGTATACTCGGGGGTTCCGATCTCCCGCATGTTCTTGACCACTAGCTCGCTGATGGTCTTGTTGGGGATTATGTTGTATAATGCGTCGATAAACTGGACCTCAAGCTCTGTCTCGGTCATCAAAGCCGCACCCTCCGCGATCTTCAGTATCCTCTCATAGATTGGGTCAAGCTGAGTACGCTCAGGTGCCCTGATGTAATACCATGAACGAGCGTAATCTGGTACCACGTTTGGCTGCCCACCGCCCTCCTCTATTACATAGTGAATACGAGCTTCTTGGATCACGTGCTCACGAAGATAGTTGACACCAATATTCATCAACTCAATAGCATCTAGGGCGCTACGACCCATCTCAGGGTTACCCGCTGCGTGGGCAGTCTTTCCCCTGTACACGAACTTTACTCCATTCACAGCGGTGCTACTCTTCAAGTTACAAGTATTCATGCTGCTCGGGTGATGACTCAGACACGCATCAAGACCATCATAGTACCCATCACGCGCCATCCACACCTTACCAGCATAGTTCTCCTCCGCCGGAGTACCAAAGAACCGTATAGTACCAGAAATACCCTCCTCTTCCAGAAGATACCTCATGGTAATAACAGCCGCCAAAGCAGTGGCTCCGTGAATATTGTGTCCACAGCCATGACCCGGAGCATCCTTCACAAGTGGATCTTGCTCTGGTTTGATCTTGTTGCTGAGACCAGGGAGCGCATCGTACTCTCCTTGGAACCCGATGACTGGTGTTCCCTCGCCCCACTCGGCTACTATTGCTGTGGGCATCCCAGCGACACCGTGTTTAACATTAAACCCATGTTCCTTGAGTTTCTCTGCGATTAGTTTGCTTGATTTTGACTCGACCAACCCGAGTTCAGCGTATTGCCATACCTTGTCTGCTACCTCGATGAACTCATCCTTGTGTTCATCAATCCATTTCCATGCCTTATCCTTTAGCATACCAGAGAAATGGCTGAAGAAGGTAAAAAGAGTGGCGCACAGGGTGGGATTTGAACCCACGACCCGGATCGGGCTCCAACTTTTCAGGTTGGCGCTATAGCCGAGCTAAGCTACCTGTGCACCTTTTAATTTCATTCAACTAAGGATACAAAGAGAGTTTGTTACCAATAATATACTTAGTTGAGTGAAAATGATGAGTGGAGCCCGATCCGGATTGCGCCAACCTCATCAGCAGAACAATGTTCTGCAAATAAACGAAAAACGGTTGACCTATTTATAGATTCATGAAATTTTTCAACCCTTGCTTGGAGACGGTATAATGAAATAGAAGGGGTGATTCTGCTGGATGTTTCAGCAAATCAATAAAAGAGAAATATGCACAGTATTGGCGAGTTGAATCCCCAGATAGTTGGAATAGGAAGATGTACACTGGACATCATATTTCGGCTACCAGATTATCCCACATGGGAGAAAGGTGTGGTATATGATGAGTACAGTATTGATGGCGGGGGACAGGTGAGTACAGGGCTCGTTGCGGCATCAAAGCTAGGGGTAAGTACTGGATATATTGGTACAGCTGGTAGCGACTACGCTGGAACTCTCAAGGTTGAGAGTCTACGGGAATGGGGTGTTGACACAAGCCATATCATCAGAAGAATGGGTCCTGATGGACAGGTGGTTCTCGTAACGGTTCAAAGTGGAACAGGAGAACGTGTTTTCAACCACAGTGACAGACTGGACGCTGAACCCGTTACAACAGACGAACTTGACTATGACTATATTACAAAAGCAGATTACTTGCTGCTTGATGGCTCGCACCCTGAGGCTGCA
>CALGBN010000177.1 GCA_937877765.1 Candidatus Bathyarchaeota archaeon
GGGGTAGCGCGAGAAACCTTGGAAGCGGCTTATTTCAGCGAAAGAAGCCCCAGAAACACCCAGATCCGCCTTTGATATATGTAAAAAACCGTCACCTTAACGTGTTTTTATCCCATGTTTATTCTAATAATCGGGGGATGTCACTGAACCTATGTATTATTGTATCAGGGTTAACTGATTTGATCTGTTCTAACGTGTTATTACCTGTTGTTATACCGACAGTATAAACCCCTGCTCTGATTCCCGCTGTTAAACCCACGTTAGTGTCATCAATGAAAATCGCTTCATCAGGCTCTACACCGAGCTTATCCAACAGATATAATATCATATCAGGCTCAGGCTTCGCCCGGCTAACAGTCATGAACCCCGCCATCAAGTCAAAGTAACCAGAGACCCCCAGCTCACCGAGAATCCGCTCCGCCTCAGTAACCGTCTTGTTGGTAGCTAGCCCTTGCATGAAGCCCAGTTTCTTTACCTCAGCAAGCGTCTCAGGCACCTCATCAAGTAACCGCGTGTATTTGATGTCGAGGCTCTGGAAATGTTTGATGTAGGTCTGTCTGAGTTCCTCACGTCTGTCATCGTAGCTATCCGGGAGAATATCCATGAATATCTGGTATAGACCATGCCCGATGCGGCTCAGAACCAGTTCAGGCTCAAAAGGCTCACCGATCTCCTCAAAAGTACGCCTGAAACTCTCCAATATCGCCTTATTGCTATCGATTAACACGCCGTCAAGATCATATATGACCAGTTTGATGCCACGGAACATTAGCACCAAATAACCGAACTGGTTAATCAGTCTTCAGGCTACTCCTTTTATTCGATGAACCTATCTGAGGTTTCATGGCAACCCTCCTTAACACCAGTGCTCCGATGAGTAGTGAAATCAGCATGATACTTCAGTTAGCCACTCTAGCTGTACTTATCATCGGATTCATCATTGTCAAACGAAAGAAACACATGACTCATGGGATCACAATGTTCATTGCCACAGTACTAAGTGTAATCTCTATTGCCACGGTGATGCTGCCTAGTATCTTTCAGCTTGCTGACACATCGATTCCCGGCTTCAACCTACTAATCAGATCGCATGTCATACTAGGAATAACAGTATTGGCGGTCTCAGTATGGATTCTAGCTGACTGGAGGTTCCAGAAACCCGGTCCCACCTGTTTCCAGCGTAAAAACTGGATGCTGGGTCTCAGTCTTGTGTGGACATCTCAATTGATAATAGGTATGCTTCTATTCATGATGCTATACCTGTAAAAAAAATAGAATAAAAAAAATCTAGACTTATCTCTTGGGAAGATTGTAGAGGACTCTTGCCCTCGCTCTTTCCAACTGTCTGATGGTTCTTCCTAAGTCCCTATCCTTCATCGTACCCAGTTTACTCCTGATGTAACACAGGCTTACTATTTGTTGATTGACTGTCTCTTATACACATCTGACGCTGCCGACGAATTAGACGGTGTAGATCTCGGTGGTCGCCGTATCATTAA
>CALGBN010000178.1 GCA_937877765.1 Candidatus Bathyarchaeota archaeon
CTCAGAGCGACACCGGGGATAAAGTGGCTGGGACGGCTAGTATCCATTTTAACACGACCAACCCGGGCAGCCTGTACAGGACAAGGTACGGGTTCCCGGATGTGAACCTAGAAGAATATGACCGAGTCGAGTTCCGGTACAAGTATGGGGCAGGGCTGAGCCCCGAGAACATGGATATCCGCATACAGAAAGGAGGCTGGACCTTCACGCTTGACTACCGAGACGCAAATGGGCTAAGCATCGGAGCCGCTGAGATGTGGAACACAAAGTCAGTGAACATAAGCAGTTTCACCAAGACAGGGAATCCGGGGAGCATGGTTAACAATATTCAGGTCAAATTCTACAGAGGCTCTGGGGACCTCGGGGTGGGTGGTTTCCTCATCGACAACCTCAGGTTCATCCGTGACGAGAAAGCAGGCACTAGCAGCGATGCTCCCAGTCAGAGTACCTATGGTAAGCGAACCCTTCGGCTGGTGGATAAGACCATCACGGATACTGATTACGCGGGCTATTTGGCTGAGAACATTATCTCGAACCGTAAGCATCCACTGGTCTCGGCCAGGGTTCTCGTACCGGGTAAGGGTCAACTGGGTTACCGTCCACCCATGACCGTCACCCTGACCAGTCTAAAGGATGGAATCGACCAGAAATGCTTCCAGATAACACGGGCACAGCACAGGTACACGCCCTCTGAGGGGTACACGTGCACCTTGAGCCTCATAGCCTCAAGGACCAGCGCCGGTGTCTATGAGCCAAGGGTAGCCCCCATGGTCGATGATTTGGGGATGAGCCTCGCAGTGCGTATGCGGATACTCCGGGAGACTGGGCTCAATGATCTAAGGAACAGGTGGATATGAGTAGTGAAGAAGATTTTAGTTGAGGAGATTGAGGAGCTCAAGAAGGGCTGCTTCATCATGGTCAGGTGGCTGGATGCCTCTGATATACGGGCACAGCTGAGCGAGCACGAGGCGAGCCCTGAGGCTTACTGTAAGGACTGGGGTATCTATCTCGGCTGCAGCGGCAGGAGGAAGAAGATGCTGATACTGGGGAAGGATGTGGTGGAGGTTCATAACGAGTGGGGCGCCACACGGATACCCGTGGAGCTTGTTGAGGAGGTCGTGTTGATTCTTCCCCGGGATGAGATGATGAAGGCCATCAGGGAGGTTCAGATACTGGGGCGCCGGGTGAGTCTAAGAAGATACAGTGAGAAGGAGGAACGTGTGCGTGTGGTCTTGGCTTAAACGCCTCATCAGGTTGGGTACCACCAAGAAGAAGCTTGAGGAGATTGACGGTAAAGCGAGGCGGGTCAGGGTTCAGGAGGCGCCGCCCAGCGATAGGTTCGTGCTCATCATAGGTTTGATGGTGCTATTCTTCGTTGGTCTCGTGGGGCTTGAGATAGTGCATATGATCTGGATGGGTAGCTGGAATGATGTCATATTCAACGGTATCATGCTGGTGGTGGGCACCATAGTTGGCGCGATATGGGGTAAGAACGCGGAGTGAAGCTGAAGGCAACTAGAAGGGTTCGTCGTTTCGACAGAGAGAGGGGATGCTATGTCTACGATATCGCGTTCAAGACAGAGACCCCGCTAACCGAGCGCACCATAGAGGTAGCCGAAGCCTTCGGATTAGGCATAGACGATGACCAGACGCATGTGCTCTACAAGGACTTTGAGGTTAAGCTAGCCCAGGGCGATGTAGTTTATATTACCGGGGATAGTGGCAGCGGTAAATCGGTGCTCCTGCGCGCCCTCAGAGAGGACCTTGGCGAGGAAGCCGTCTCCATGGAAAACCTTGAGACGCTGGAGGATAAGCCAATAATAGACCTCGTAAGCGAGACCTTCCACAGTGCTTTAAGACTGCTGAGTAGGGTGGGGCTCAATGATGCGTTTCTATTCCTGAGGAGCCCGAGTCAGTTGAGCGATGGCCAGCGTTACAGGTTCAGGATAGCGCAGCTGCTTGACAGGGGAAAACAGTACTGGTTGTGTGACGAGTTCTGCAGTACACTGGATAGGGCTACAGCCAAGATAGTCAGCTTTAATGTCCAGAAGTTGGCTCGACGTAGTGGTGCTACCTTGATAGTGGCTACTACGCATACTGATCTCTTTGATGATCTATGTCCCAGTGTCTACATAGACAAGGGTTGGGGAGCCGAGATCAGCATAAATTATTACTCTAACGCTGAGGCTGCAGGGTGCACTGTTACCCGGGATATCGAGATACATGAGTCGTCCATCGAGGACTACCGGAGACTGGCTTATCTTCACTACAGGGATAGCCGGGTTGTGGCTCCCCACAAGTTCTTCTCGATGAGGCTCGGTGATGAACTCATTGGAGTGATTGCGTATACGTACCCTGCGCCCATGGCCAAGGGGCGTGTGAAGGCTGTGGGCTATAGGCCGTATCTTAAGGAGCTGAACGTGGAGTGGGCGTTAATCAGCCGGGTGATCGTTCACCCTAAGTACAGGACCCTTGGGCTCGGTGCTAGGCTCGTCAAGGATACTCTGAGACTGACTGGTCGCCGACATGTCGAGCTTACAGCGGTTATGGCGCAGTACAATCCCTTCGCTGAGAGGGCGGGTATGAAGAAGGTACTAGTCAAGGAGCCCACCGATAAGGTCGTCAAAGCTGTGGAGAGGCTCAAGACGCTGGGGTTCAACCCTCCAATGTTGGCTTCGAGAAGCTATAACGAGAATAAGCTAGCAGACCTCGGTGATGAGGGCTTCGCTGGTGTTCATGATGCCCTTCTGGGTGTGGATCACCACTACTATAGACGGCTTGCTAGGAGCCAGAGCCCTTACATGAAGAAGGCGGATTTCACCGAGTGGCTCAAATCAATAGACTTGGCGGGTCTCGCTTGGAGCCTGAAGACCCTGAGTATCCTGTCACAGACTAAGGTGTATCTTTACTGGTGCAGTGACTGGGATCAGCTGGATGGGGGAGCTGAATGTGTGGCTTGATGCTTATTACGGGTTACTTGTAATAACGAGTTCTGCTAACTGGTCATGGTGGATGATTTGCGGAGCTTCATATTCACGGATAGGGAGAGGAGGATACTAGAACGGTGGCTAACGGATGGAGAGGAGGACCTCGACGCCCCACGGATATTCCACTGGATAAGGAGAAACACGCTAACCTTGGCGAGGGACATGGAGCTCATGATCAAGGTGGTAGAGAAGCTGAGACGAGAGAAAAGGTGGCGTGGCAGGTGGACCCGGGGATGCGTGTTAGGCTCGAAATATCGGCTCGCAGAGTCAGGGTTGACCCGGCTAAGAAGAAGCGATCCTACATAAGGCGCCTGGAGCGGGTGATGAGGGAGTGCGATAAGTTGATCTCCAATCCTGAGGGTTATAAGGAGATTCAGGTTAAGGCTATGGATGTGCTCATCAGGGCGATAAAGGTCTGTTACGGGATTGTGGTTGATGTGGTGATAGAGCAGCTTGAGGAAGACATTACGGGACTTACGGCGAGATATAGAGAGCTTACAGAAACAGGCGGACGGGATAGACAAGTCGAGGAAGGTATCTAGGCTAGCCGAGGCTCTCCCCGAGAGCACCGTCGAGTTCTGCCGAGAATACCTCTACTATGAGCCCTATGAGTATATTCACCCGTTCCTGGATTGTAGGGCTCATTTTATCGCTAACCTCATGGCGAGACAGACGGGGAAGACTTTCAACGGGATGGCGAAGCTGCTGCACATCGCCTTCACATATCCTAATAGTGTAATTCTTGTGACTGCGCCTAAGTATGATCAGGTCAAGAACATAGCCTTCAAGGCCTTGAACCAGCACCTCCGCCGAATGGAGGCAAGCAATCCTGATCTCTTCAATGACTGGGTAGGCGAGAAAAACCTGTTACGCACCGTGGTGAGGCTCAGGAACGGGAGCCAGATTCTCGCCGAGTCACCTATCCCCGAGACCATCAGAGGCCACACGGCTAAGGCTGTTTATCTTATGGAGTGTAACTTCATCAGAGACGACGAGGACCTGTACACAGCCGTGCTCTTCACACTGAACACGACCAACGGCTACTTGATAGCAGAGTCTACGCCCTGGAACACTGACAGCGTCTTCTACCGGATGTTCAACGACCCAGCCTACAGTAACTTCGAGACATTCACAGTGGACTATACTCGGGCCATGCCACCCGATGGGCCCCTGAGCCCCATGATAGTCGAGATGATCAAAGCCCAGCTAGCCGGGGACCCCTCGCGGTGGAAGCGGGAGATGCTATGTGAGTGGACCGAGGACACGAATACATGGCTATCCACGAGTCTCATAACCCTAGCCCAAGACAACAGCATCGACTACGTGGATCTGGATACTGGGCTCCGAGGCGATTTCTACGTTGGTGCTGACTTCGGTAAGAAGCGGGACTATAGCGTCGTCGCGGTTATCGAGACGAGGAGTGGCCACAAGTATCTACGTCACCTTCACAGGTTCCCACTTGAGACGCCTTATGGGGCTGTGATTGGGTACATGAAGAGAATACAGGACCACTGGAACACAGTGAGGGCTATTTATGCGGATAAGACCGGGGTTGGGGACTATATTGTTGAGGATATGCAGCGTGGAGGTCTTCATAATGTGACTGGCGTCAACTTTACCGATACGAGCAAGGAGGCCATGGCTACCGCCCTCAGGGAGAACAT
>CALGBN010000179.1 GCA_937877765.1 Candidatus Bathyarchaeota archaeon
ACTATGTACCCGTAGGCGGCTCAGACCCCACAGGCGCATCAGCTTACATGAACGCAGTACTAGAAACCACCTACCAAGCAAATAACATGGGCATCCACTTCAAACAACTAATCCATGCCACAGGCTCAGGCGGAACCCAAGCCGGCCTAGTAATGGGAACCAAAGCATTCAACACAGGAATGCAGATCATCGGAGCCGCAGTCGGCTACACCCCCAAGGAAGAACAAATCGAAAAAGTACGACAAATCGTACTAGACTCCCAGAAAAAATACGACCTAGACTTCACACTCAAAGAAGGCGACATCACCGTCTACAACGAGTACGTAGGAGGCGGCTACGGATTCATGAGCGAACCCAAACTCGAAGCAGTACAAATGCTAGCCGAAACAGAAGGCCTACTCATAGACCCAGTATACACAGCCACAGCCATGGCATGCCTAATCGACCTAGTAAGAAAAGACACCTACGAGAAAACCGACAACATACTATTCCTACACACCGGCGGCGCAGTAGCCCTATTCCCATACAAAGAAGCCATCAAAGCATACGTCAAAGGCGAAAAACTCCCATACACCACACCAGAGTGGAGCCCAGCAGCCGAGTAAACCTTTATCACCCTCCCCTCTTTTCTCAAACTGCAATGTCTGACCACCTACCCGAGATCAACCTAACACTACCATACATAACACCAGAACTACCCGGAGTAGGCGGAAAAATCAGACAAAAATCAAGCCACTTCATAGTAGAAGAAATACCCCTATACGAAGCAAGCGGAGAAGGCATCCATCTATACCTAAACATAACCAAACAAGACACCACAACCCGCGATATACAACTAGGATTAGCAAAAATCTTTGAACTAGACCCCTCAGAAATAGGAAAAGCCGGACTCAAAGACAAATACGCCATAGCCACACAGACCTTCAGCGTCGTATTTGACGGAGATCAACCCGTACCAGAAAAAATAGCCGAGATAGTCGAAAACGAGCTACCAGTAAAAGTAAACTGGGCAAAATACCACACAAACAAGCTACGCGCAGGACACCTTCTAGGCAACATATTCACTATTACCATCACCGATGTTGAAGAAGACGCTCTGGAAAAAACACGGAAAATCGCAGACAAGATACACAAGATTGGAATCCCCAACTATTATGGTGTACAGCGAACTGGAAAAGAAGGAGAAAACATCAGACAAGGTTGGCTATTACTCAAAAACAAGAAACGCATCGGAGACAGATGGCTCAGAAAACTACTCATATCAAGCTACCAAAGTTACCTATGCAACAGATACCTAGCCCAACGAGTAGAAAACGGAAAATACACACAACTAATCCAAGGCGACATAGCAAAAAAACACGACACCGGAGGAGTCTTCCACGTAAAAGACCTTGAAGCCGAACAAAACAGATTCAAAAACAAGGAAATCAGCTTCACAGCCCCAATGTTTGGGTACAAAATGCGTGAAGCCACCGATGAATCAGGAGAATTCGAGTCAAATATACTTGACTCAGTCACCATCACCAAGAAAGATTTCAGAAAACACCACATAAAAGGCACAAGAAGAATGGGTAGAATACTCCCAGAAATAAACCTAGAAACCAACGAAGATGGATTAGTGATCTCCTTCAGTCTTATGAAGGGCTCCTATGCAACCACCGTGCTTAGAGAGTTCATGAAAAACGATGTCTTTGCCGATTAATTCATAGAAATCTATGAACCGTATTCTATAACGTTGTTATGGGTCCTACACACTGATCGGTTTTCTTATTCTTTGATATGTTACACAGCCCCTTTTTCCTTATATTCCATCTATGTAGATGCCTTTTCATCCGAGAAAGCAGGGAAACACATGAGTTACGCAGATAAAATCGAAGTGATGGACTTCCTAATTAACGTCCTAAAAGACCACGAAAAAAGCCTAGACCAGCTACTAACACGTGCAGAAGACCTAATCGAGGAAAACAATTCACCCCGGAACTATGCAAATAACCCCCCTAGCCTCAAAATAACATTGAAGGACTGGGAAGAATTCTGCGATAGAGCCGTAGAGTCCGAACTTATCTGCTTCGACCTGTTAGATACTACATTCTATTGTAATGCTGTAACTGAAACAAAGGTATATTCATACTGTGAAGAAGTACCAGATATCACATTAGAGCTAAGTGAAGGTGAAAACAATCTTGTCTTATCGGGTCCAAATATGGGTAAAAACCTCGAAAACAGTTTCTCATTACTCAATGGACAACTAAGCATAGGGTTGGAACTCCGCGCCAAAAAGATCAAAAACAAGGGCGAGAAGCACACAATTCAGTATCAATTAGACGTATTGTACACAAAGAACTGGCTCTCACGCGAACTCGGCGTACACAGAGACTTTATCGTCTCAGGAAACATAGAAGCTTAGTCAAGGTCTTTCGGATTAGAAACCTCTACCAGATCCTTAGCCTTGCTGTAATATCTTACCACGTTTAATCCTTTTTGGGTTAGACCATATTTTACTTTGGTTCTTTTATCTTTGATTTTTCCATCCTCTTCCTCGATTAAACCTTGATCCAAAAGACTCTGTAGAATATGTTTGAGAGGTTGGTAAGATAGGTTAGCTGCATACATTATTTTGGTTGGTTTCTTTGTTCCATTCATTATCTCGGTCAAGATATCAACATATATCTCAAATCTTGACCTTCTTGAACTCAAAACCTTAACCTCAGTAGTAACAAATTGAGTTTTATCAATATTTATCTATTATGATTAGGTATGTTTTTTTTATTCTTAATTTACTAAATAATAGTGCATTTTCCGTTTTTCATTGAGAAATCATTCATATTTTGCATTATAACGTGATTTACTATACAATACCATTAAATTGTGTAGAGTTAGCCTACATACATTTTCTTAATAGAATATTTCAGGGAATTCAGGTTGGCAAACCGCCAATCAATATTGGAGATAATAAAATGAGAAATCACAAATTGCTGGGAAATCGTCGCGGAATGACTGGCTTAGAAACAGCGATCATCTTGGTCGCATTCGTAATTACAGCTGCAGCATTTGCATTCGTAGTTCTAAACATGGGATTCCTAACAGCCGAGAAGGCACAGTCAGTAATCTCATCTGGAATGAGCGAGGCAAGCAGCGCTTTACTTGTTGACAGCGGAGTCATCGGACAATTCGGCAGTACCGGCGGAGATCAGGCAGACATCGATCTAACTAAGCTGACCTTCTACATTAAGCTCAGCCAGGGTCATGAGCCAATCGATCTTGACGACAGTAAATTAGTAGCTACTTATACAAACCCAAGAACTCACGCAGAGCTCTATGACGTAAACACCACCATCATGACAATTCAGGGGGTCAATAGCGACGGAGACAGTCTATGTGAAACAGGTGAAAAGTTCAAAGTAACTATTGACTTCAGTCAGCTAACTAACTCTACAATGGAACCAGATGTATCCTTACAAAATGCTTACACTCACCCATATGAAGAGTTCCGGATTGAGCTACGACCATCTGCTGGTGCAGTATTGACCATCGAGCGCCAGTTACCAGCGGTCTACACCACAATAATGACACTTGAGTGAGTGTCTCATC
>CALGBN010000180.1 GCA_937877765.1 Candidatus Bathyarchaeota archaeon
AGGTCTCGTGGGCTCGGAGATGTGTATAAGAGACAGCACTTAGACGATACGGGAACCTTGTTACAGTTCCAAGCGAGAGGTACAGGTACTCTAATTTAGGGTACGGGGTGCTCGATTACATCATTTCCCGCATCTCAGGTAAGAACTACTCTGATTTCATACGTGAAGAGGTGTTTTTACCTCTTGGGATGACGCGAGCAGCTGTGAAAATTGGACGGGGTCATGAGACACATCACGCGATACGGTATGGAGTAGACGGGTTACCCATCCCATTTTACGATTTTGATCACAGAGGTGCATCAGCGGCGTATTGTAGCGCCCACGATTTGATACGGTTCGGTATGTTCCACCTGAAAAACCATCTTCTAGACCAGAAAGTTATCTTATCTGATGAGACCATCGACGAGATGCAGCGTCCCACGGTAGACGTCAATGAGAATACTGGTTATGGAGTAGGATGGGAGATTTCAAAAGAGGCAGAATATACTATTGTCAGTCACGATGGCGGTATGGGAGGCGTGGCTACCCAGCTTGTATTGGTTCCCTCTGAGAATCTGGCTGTAGTTGTATTATGTAACGCGCGCCAATATGCCCTCACACTTCTCATCGTAAAGAAGATATTATCCTTGATGCTACCCGGGTATGGACCCATAAACGCTGATGAAGACAAAGAAAAACTGACGCCAACAAAGTTTGAGCCTTCCTGCATGCTTGCTGGAAAATGGTCGGGTTTTATTCACACCTATGAAGAAGATATTACATTCAACCTAGCGATAAAAGATTCAGGAGATATACACGTCAAAATGGGGGATCAGTTGACAACTCTACTCAACGAAACACGTTTTATAGATGGCTATCTAAAGGGAAGCTTCTCATGTGATATTGGAACACTGGATGCGAACCGATTTCCCTATCATTTACACCTTGATCTCAAGCAAAGAGATAATGTGCTGAATGGTTCAGTAATCTCTATATCCCTACCTGGGCGAAGAGTTGGAAACGCTTTAAGCCATTGGGCGGAGCTCGTGAAGGTGGATTAAATAATTACGTGTTAGTCTCGCTCATTGAGTCATAGAGAAAACACTAAATCGATACAATTCTTTGTTATACTGCGGGAAATTCAATATCCCTGTTACATGAAAGGTTCATTTTTTTGAATAGTCTACCATGATTTTTCTGAAATAATATATGTTCGTACCCGAATAGAGAAAAGAGTATTTTTTATAGGTTATTGTTATATTAGTTCGTTGAGGAAGGCAGTTACCACCATGTCCCTGTCCACCGTGACCCGGATATAGTGTTGGTATCCTACACCGCTCTTCCGCAGTGAACCATCTATTCCCATGCCGATGTTCCAGTATGTGAATTCCCACTGCGGGTTCTCATTGATACACGAGAACAGTAGCTTTACTCCGTCTTCAGCGTAGTAGACGCCCGGTGGTGGACACACTATTACACCTGTTACGGTTGGCTGTGCCATTATGGTTAGCTTGTGTTTTCCCTCTGGTGCCACGAGGTCTGGTGTAGGACCGGGTACATCAGAGACCAGTTCTAGTCCCATTAGTAGACATACTGGCTCTTCTTCTGGTGTTTCTTCTACTGGTTCTTCTTCCTCTGGTTCAGGTGGTGTCTCTTCCTCTTCTTCAGGCTCGGTTACTGGTTCAGGCTCCGGTTCAGGTATGGGCTCGGGTTCCGGTTCTGGTTCTGGGGTTGGCTCTGGTTCGGCGGGTATACTGTCGAATACTGTCCCTGTGCCTGTTTCTTTGTCTACTAGGGCGAGTACGCGGGTCTCGTTTGCGATGATCTCTCCGTCCACGTACAATGTTGTGAAGAACGTTGATGGGGTACACCATGACTCGATTAACTCATCCTCAAGATAATACGCGACCTTAAACGAGTAGTACGAATCAGGGTTGATCTCGGTTATCACGCCTTCAAGGGTGACGAGGCTTGTAACGTCAGGTATAGGGCTTTGTGCGCCTGTCTGGATTGCGCCTGTTAGGGCAATTAATATGGGGATTGATATCAGGATTAACTGGGTTTTCTTGTTCATTTGTTACACCTCGATTTGGATGGTTTGTAGGTTTCTACATGGTTTCGATTTGATTTCAATATCATATGATGTCTGTCACCAACACTCATCACACTCGGTCACTGCATGGGAAGTTGTATAAATTTCATGAGTCGGAGCAATAGACCTATAATCCGTATTAGTTTAGAGACAACTGAAATAAACGAAAAAATATGTAAAAATAAGGTTTATACATGTATGATTTTAGGGTTTTTAGTTGATAGATAATACAGAAAACATGTGGAAAATTAGGGAGAAAAAACCGTGAACAATGATACAAATACCAACACATTTGTTTATTGTTTTTAACTGGTTCAGATTAAATTGAACATTCTACAGAGTTCTGTACTTTTACATATTTATTAATAGTTAAACAATGTTATCAGAAAACTAGGAAGAAAAAGTTAATGTTAGCTGAATCACCGGGAAACCGGTTCTGGCGATGAAATCCGAGAACCCACCGATACCATGATGAAAACAAGCACAAGGGTAAACACGATTACCCCGCTAGTCGCCACATCAAGTATCGCTGACGCGAAAATACCCAAGATAACGCTACCAACACCAAATAATACACTCATTATGGCAGTAACCTTGAACCCTGTGTTCAACTGTAACGCTGTCAGTCCGGGTAACACCAGTAACGCGGTTACCAATATCATCCCAACTACCTTGATGCTGAGTACAATGGTGATAGCCACCAATATGTTGAATATGTTGCCCAGTAGGTCAACTGGGATGCCCATGAGTCGGCTAGCCTGTGCGTCAAAGGTTATACTTAGCAACTCCTTGTAGAAAACCATCACAAGCAAGAGGCTGACAACCCCCAGTATAGCTACGAGTATCATATCTGTTCTACTTATGGTAAGTATACTGCCAAACAGGTAACTGAATAACTCAACATTGAATCCCCCGGCAATACTGATGATTATCAACCCAGTGCTGAAACCCACAGCGAGAATAACAGCCGTAGCTGAGTCTGACTCGGCTAAGCCATGTCGCTTCATATAGGATATGCCAAGGACGGCGATTACTGCGACAACCAACGCAGTATAGAGGGGGTTCACGTTCAGGAATAACCCAATAGCGATACCACCGAAGCTAACATGCGCCACACCATCACCAATCATAGACTCCTTACGCAGAATCACAAAAAGCCCAATCAAGCTACAAGCTAAGGCACTGATGCTCCCGCCGATGAGGGCGTTCTGGAAGAACCTGTAACCCAACAGGTTGATGATGTAATCAAACATCGTCAAACACCCCCTCGCAAGTATGTTCATGGAACACGAAAGTGAAATGCGGCCCATAGGCTTTCCTTAGCACATCATTTGGGTCCGAGTCAACTGTGATTGGACTCGTGTTTACCTGTTTATTGATGCACATTACATAGTTCATCCGGCAAAACACAGACGCCAAGTCATGGCTAACCATCAATATCGTGGTGCCGTGTTTGGCGTTGAGGTTCGCAAGTATCTTGAAGAACCGTTCCTGAGCCTCCGGGTCGATCCCTGAAGCAGGCTCGTCCAGTATCAGTATCTTTGGGTCACGCACAATGGCTTTCGCCACAAAGACCCTTTGTTTTTGTCCACCGGATAACTGTCCTACTGTCTCTTATACACATCTGACGCTGCCGACGAATTAGACGGTGTAGATCTCGGTGGTCGCCGTCTCATTAAAA
>CALGBN010000181.1 GCA_937877765.1 Candidatus Bathyarchaeota archaeon
CTGACTAGCTCTTGGTGGGCGTGTCCGCTGCCGGATACGTCGTATGGGCTCTTCTTCATCTCGATAACCAAGACGAACATGAGAGCCACCAAGGCTAGGGGTAGCACCATGGCTAAGGGTTTACCGTAGGCGTAGATGCCTTTGATTGTGAAGCTACCAGTTACCAAGAATATGGCTATGTCTACCAGTAGCATTACTGGCTCGTAGCTCAACATCGCTAGGAACTCCCTGCGTCCACCCAGATAGCTGTAGGGGCTCTTGGTGCTCACGGCTGCCACGGTTAGGCAGATGTCCGCGATGCCCATTATGAAGAGCACCAGCAGTAGGTCTTGCTGGAAGGTTACCATGCCTGCAGCTAGTAGGGCGAAGCCTAGGTAGCTGAATGCCAGCATTGGTTGCAGGTTGTTGCTTATCATGGGGTTCTTGCCCCATAGTTTCAGCACATCATAGAATGGCTGAACGAGTGGTGGACCAATTCTCTCCTGCATTTTTGCAGTGAGTTTGCGGTCAACGCCCGCTAGTATTCCACCGATTATTGGTGTGGCTAGCGCCAGTAGTGTTGCGGTTATGATTGTAATTGTGTTCATTTAGATTACCCCCGCTAATAGTAGGGAGACTGTTACCAGTGCGCCGAGGACTAGTGCGAGTTTCTCGTACTGTGCCTCATCGATGCTTCCTCCGAGGAATATCCAGGATAAGCTGAGTTTTACCTCAGAATCCGCTGTGGTTCTGAATGTCTCGTTGTCCACGTTTGCGCCGTTGAGATAGGGTGGGCTTAAGACGCCTCCTTTGCTCTTGGCTAGCCATGAGCTGATTAGTATCACCGCGATTGATCCACCCCATAGGGCGAATACTGGGAACGATGTGAACCCTAGGTCGATGCTCAGGTTGGGTGTGGCGAATACCACTGGGTAAACGTTGTTGATGACTGGGATGACGATGTTATTGAAGACCAGTGCGGCTCCGAGGCTGATTACTACGTCTACGATTAGTAGTCCAACCATGCTGAGCTTGTATGGTGCTTCAAGTGTCTCATCCTTGTGCTTCTCTAGGCTGTTGGGGGATACGATCATGTAGCCGATCCATTTAGCGTAGTAGAAGGTAGTAGCTGCACTGCCCAGTACAACCATCACGATTATCGGTAATCCTACGTAGAGGGGACTTGACGCGATAGCGTCTACGGCCACCCATTTACCTAGAAGCATACCGAAGGGCGGAAGGAACATACTGACCATGCCCGCGATCATCACCGTAGTTGTCAGGGGTAGCCTGCTTAGCAAGCCCTCCCAGTCCTCAATGTTTCTGCTACCGATCTTGTTCTCGACGACGCCCGCTCCTAGGAATAGGAGTCCTTTGGCGACGCTATGGAAGACCAGAAGTGCTACGGCTGCGCTGTAGCTCAGCGCGGTGTTTATGCCGATGCATAAGGTGATCAAGCCGAGGTTGCCTATTGTACTGTAGGCTAGGACTCTTTTGCTCACCTTTTGTCTGATTGCGAGTACGGCGGTTACTAGGAATGTGAATGCTCCACCGAAGGCGATTACGCTGCTTAGAGGTGTGCCCTGAATAGCTGGCGCGATTCTTAGAAGCATATAGATTCCCGCGTTTACCATTGTGCTGCTGTGTAGCAAGGCTGAAACAGGTGTGGGCGCCACCATTGCTCCGAGTAGCCAGCTGTGCCATGGGAACTGAGCTGCCTTTGTAAAGGCTGCCAGTGCGATTAGGCCGAATGCTAGCATCAGTGCCTGTGGTGCTGCCATCAGCTCTGTTAGTGCGATGCTTTGTACAGCATTGTATCCTACGAACATGGCTGCGACGAAGCCTACGCCACCTACTAGGCCCATCCAGAGGGCTAGTACGCTGTTTTGTTTGGCTTCCTCGGTCATGTCATGTCTGATGAGCTCATAGCAGCATAGTGTGGTGACTTCCCAGAAGAAGTATAGCCAGTATAGGCTGTTGCTGTACACCATGCCGTTCATGGCTCCGAGGAGTAGCATCAAGTAGAAGAAGAACCTACCTTGGCGGCTCTTCTCCAGATGAAGATGATGCTCGTGCTCCTCCATGTAGCTCAACGCGTATACTATGACGGCTGAGCCGATGATGTTGACAATCAGGGTTAACAGTATTGATAGGCTGTCAACCATGATTATGTTCTCTACGTGGGTTCCCTTGATCACGAACTCAAAGTAAGCGGCTGGGATAATCTGAGCTAGCCCAAGAGCAATTACTTGTGGGCTTTTTGCTTTAATTCCCGCGTAGAGGAAATAAACTAGCAGGATAAAGTCGAGAGCAACTACTGCCTGCTCATAGATGTGTCCTGGTGAGAACACGATGCCCCCTGACTGATACAGTAGGAAGGCGGATGAAATCAAAACTAGTGTGGAAAGTGAAACGATAGCAGTGCGTATACGTTTATCGTTTAAAATTAGTAGGGCAAGCGCAGAGACAACTGGCAACCCTACGTTAATAGCTACGAGTGTCTCAGGATTCA
>CALGBN010000182.1 GCA_937877765.1 Candidatus Bathyarchaeota archaeon
TAATGATACGGCGACCACCGAGATCTACACCGTCTAATTCGTCGGCAGCGTCAGATGTGTATAAGAGACAGGTGGTGCAGGACGTGTCTTTCATCACCTGTGACCCGGGTCATACCCGGGCGGACAAGCCAAGAGGAACGGAGGCGAGGACACGGAGGAGCCGGGATGGTAGCTGGACCAAGAAAGGCAGCAAGTCCTTCTTTGGGTATAAGTTGCACATGAAGGTGGACCTTGATCATGGATTGATCCGGTGTTTGGAGACGTCGACTGCTAATGTTCATGATAGCAGGGTGGGCCTTTCCCGGGTGGGTGAGGTGGTGATCCGGGATAAGGGGTATCAGGGTGTTGTGCCTCGTGGCTGGGATGCGACGATGAAGCGTGCGGGGTGGGGTCACCCGTTATGTATCTGGGATCGGCTCAGGAATAAGCGTATAAGCAGAAAACGGTGTCCTGGTGAGCGACCGTTTGCGGTGATTAAAAGGTGTTTGAATGCGTGATGGATGATTGGTGGGTGTGTGGCGGGGCGGTTAAGTCTTAGATGTTGACTGGTTTGATGATGCTTCTACCTCAAAAATGCATAAAAGGACTGTAGCCGAAAGAAAACAAAGAAACTCAAAATCCTCCTTAGAGAATTTCGATTAACCCTGATAATTTTGGAGTAATTCTAACCATTAGAAATAAATGTCAATTTAAGCTTTAATTTTGTGTGGTTTAGCTAAAACCTTTTATAATAAAATGATTATGATATTTTTCTGGATATAATGTCTATACTAATAACTGGAAGAACACTAGGTCTATCAATTCTGATCGTAATCACGATAGCGATTCTATACTATATGCAGCAATCTTTCTCAGGAAAAATGCCAAAACTTAGACGACTTCAAGCCGTCGACGCCATCGAGGAGATTCTAGGCAGATGCGTCGAGATGGGCGCCCCGGCCTGGTACCTCATGGACACTGTCGACATGACTACACCGAGCGTGCTGGCTCCGACGGTCGCGACCTTTCAGATCCTCTCATATACAGCGAGGATGGCCGCCCGGCTTGGGGCCAAGTTCTTTGTCCCTGTGACCCAGGGTCTGGCTTACTCTATCGCCAATGACATCGTCGAGGAGGCATACAAGGCAGAGGGAAATCCAGAGGGCTTTGATCCCTTCGGCACAGTCATGTACCTCCCCGCAGGCGCCGACAGGATGTACATAATCAACCATATGTGGAGCGAGCAGATAGCTGGAGCATTCTTCCTTGGCAGCTGGTACCACACGGCGGTGATCTTCACGGAGAACGCAGCAAGAGTGGTCGCCCTGATGCTAGGCGGCACCGACACGACCCACAACATACCCTTCCTCGTGGCGATCTGTGACTACAGCCTCATAGGGGAGGAACTCTACGCACTAGGCGCTTTCGTCTCAGAGGATCCTACGCAAACTGCCTCCCTAGCTGGCCAGGACATGGGTAAGTACATAGCCCTTATATTAATCCTGCTGGGGTCGATTCTGGCGACCGTAGGATTCGACATCTCCGGGATATTCGCATGGTAGGTGAGATGAATGAGTGAAAGACTGTATAAGATTCAGCTCCCGATCTTTCTGACTGCCCTCTTTGGTATTCTAATGATCTTGGAGCACTTCTTCCAGATGCCAAGTGTGGTAGCCGGCTTCAACGTAACAATGAGATCTTTCGTGACAATCGTCTCAGCCGCCGCGTTGATGCTAGGGATTATCTTCCTCACAATAGCCCACGTTAGAACGATCTCAGAAAAGAAGAGCGAATGGTACTACAGCATATTCTACATAGTCTCGCTGCTTATCACCGCCGGTTTAGGCATGGTTGGCGTCAGGAACGAGAGCTTCCTATGGATCTACAATAACATGACATCACCCATAGGAGCAGCCCTCTACTCGCTTACGGCTTTCTACATCACGTCCGCGGCTTACAGAGTCTTCAGGGCTCGAAACTGGAGTGCATCAATACTGCTAGTTTGTGGATTCATCGTGCTGATGATGCTGATACCCATCGGTGCCATAATCTTCCCGCCCGTGGTTCCGATCGGAGAGTGGCTGAGATCCTTCCCAAGCTCTGCGGGCTTTAGGGGGATGATCATGGGCACATCGCTGGGTGTCATGGGTCTAGGCGTAAGGGTGTTCACAGGCAGGCAGAAGGAGCACCTAGGAATACGAGAGGAGAGAGCAGGAGGAGAATGAGATGAGTATAATAGATAAGTTACTGAACATCGACCAGAGAATCATCTTCTTTTTAATGTTCATCGCGTTGGCCTTCCCAATCTTGAACCCCGTCATCCTTCCAATGGCGGTCCAGGACTACTCTCGGAAAGCTTTCGAGTTCTCCGATAGCATCCCAGAGGGATCTATTGTCCTCTTCGAAGGCGGATTAGGAGCCGCCACCTACCCCCAGGGTGGACCTGGGATGGTGGCCCAGATCTATCATATGCTAACGAAAGGCGTGAAGATCGTTTTCTTTAGCATCGGTACAGAGCAGAATGTCTGGACGATGAAAGCCATCGAGACAGCTTTAGATAAACTTCCTGCTGGTACACCCGCCGAAAACGGTGTTAACTGGGTCCACTGGGGATACATCGCAGGAGGAGAGTCAGGCGTAGGCTCGCTGGTCAACGATATCCGTGCCACGGTTTCAGCGGACTATTTCGGTACGCCCATCGATGACATCCCGTTGTTGGAGAGCGTCAACGACGCAAGTGCTTTTTCCGCCGTCCTTTGGTGGGGCGGATCCGAGGGTAGCATGCCGTATGGTATACGGCAGATCTCGGTGCCTTTCAACATTCCAATAACTGGAATGTGCACGACAAACGAGGTCCCCAACTTCAGCCCCTACATCAGCGCAGGTCAGCTACAAGGCTTGTTCGGCGGGGTTAGGGGATCCGCAGAGTACGAGTACCTCCTCCACCTACCTGGACCCGCCCTAGGGCAGGCCATGGCGACTAACTTTGGAGGACTGCTATGGATGGTACTGGTGATCCTTGGAAACGTAATGTACTTCATACAGAGGACGAGAGGTGAGGCTTGATGGACGCAGAGATATTAGGATTGATAGTTGGGTCGCTTGTCTCTCTCGGAGCCTATTCTGTCCTGATTGGCGACAACCCTATCTCTAAAATCACAGAAAACATCTACATGGGAATACTCGGTGGCTACATTTTCGCAACGAACTGGGACTTCATCAATAAGAACGCAATCAGCAAGGTGGCTAATGGAGAACCCGTATACATAATCTCCATACTCCTCTCCCTAATGTTGCTAGGCCGTCTAAAAGCTAAGTACCTGTGGATCTCACGATACCCCGTCGTTTTGACGGTAGGCGTGGGCCTAGGGCTCGCCATGAGGACGACGGTGATGGCAGACTTCTTGGGACAGATCCAGGCGACGCTACTCCCCTGGAACTCGTTTAACAACATAGTGATGGTGATCGGGACATGTGTAACCGCCGCCTACTTCATCTTCACGACCCAGGAATCAGGAGCCTACAAGTACATCAACAGAGCAGGCAGGGCGTTCCTGCTGTGTGCCTTCGGAGTGGCCTACGGGCAGACCGTCTCCTTCAGGTTCGAGCTGGTCATCGGCCGCCTAGTCTCCATGCTAGATCCACGGGTCAGTATGTACACTTACGCGTTCATAGTGATCATGGCGGCCATCCTGATATACGGCTACAAGACAAATAAGATCGAGTGGTACACCGGAAGATAGACTTACCCAACCTCCTTTTTTCCTTCTCATTCACGTTATTTTCCATGCCATTAAGCTCAACGGTTTATTCCTCAACATGAGATAAATAAATAAATATTCAATAATGCAAAATCTGTCTCTTATACAAATCTCCAAGCCCACGAGACCTCTCTACATCTCG
>CALGBN010000183.1 GCA_937877765.1 Candidatus Bathyarchaeota archaeon
GCTTAATATCCCGCCCATCCGGGGTATCCACTCCGAAGCCCTTGCTCCACCTCATGACCTCAAGAAAATCATCCACATGGGAACGAGTCACCAAGCCCCACTTACAGCTCAACACATAGGTTATCGAGGGAGCGAAAACCCCCGGAGTCACATCCCAGACCCTGTCCACCTCCGCGGCCCGACGCCGACCACCCACTCCCTTTATGAGATAAAGCGTTATACGACGAGAATCCATACCTCCATCCCGGTGGTTCTGGGTCCAGAACTCACCCGTAAAGGGTCCATTTTCCCTTCCCTCATGTACCGCTTTAACAGCCTTCTCATAGAGGTCCTCTAGATTCGGGTAGGCTTCAAACAGATTCCCATCTGTTTCTTCCTCGGCTGGCTCCGGGTCTACGCCGGGTATATGAATCCATTCAATAGGCTCCCGGCTCTCTAAGGTGATCTCTAGCTTGTTTCCAACGGGTTTGAAGCTGAACCCAAAATGTTCTCGGCACCGCTGGTTGAACTCGGCGATACCACGCTTACGCTTCAACAATTTGCTGATACTGATCGATATGTAGGGGTAGCTTGGGTTAGCGGACTTGTACCCTAAATCGCCTACAGTCTGCCCTAGGTCAAAGGTTACGCCTAAAATACCGCTGCGGCGAGCATACTCGACGGCGTACACTATCTCTTTCAGGTACTCCTGGCTACCCTCTAGCCAATGCTCACTGTAGAACCTTTTCTCGTTCTTGATGTTCTGTGAGATAGCTAACGCGGATTCCAGGTTCAACCTAGTGAACCCGGGTAAGACTTCCTCTGCACGTTCTATGATGGCGTCTAAGTCCGCTTTACCTAGTGCTATGTCTTTAAGATGATCTACCAGGCTCACCTGTAGGGCTGCGGCGCGTACCCGGCTCTGCCCGGCTTTACCATGCTCAGTGAAAAACACCCGGATAGTGTCATCCCCACATCCTTTAGCTATCCTAGTCATACGCTGCTGATACCCCGGTATCTCCCGGTTTATCCACGTCCACACCTCTTTGCTGCGCATGATCTCGGCTAGCTTTGGTCGGGCTGATTCCTCTATTGCCCGGAAAAACGTGTTCTGGTGTCTCCACGCGTCCATGCTATCCGGGGTGCTGCGACTCGTCAACACGTTATAATCATCCCCGTAGATGAGGACCCCGAACCTACGCCCTATGGCGGGGTTATTTGTGAGGTGGTCTAGGATTAACCCGAATCCCTTCTCCACGTTGGTTTTATCTGTGAGCGGGTTCGCCATGAACGCATACGGGCTTAGGCTCCGTATCTTGAACTTGACCGCGCCGCTGCTTACTATGGCTTCGCCGTACTCCATGATGTTAAACATGTAATCCAGGATACCCCAGTTGCCTACCTCGATCTGGTCTATGCCTACGGGTAGGCTCTCACCATCCACGGTGCCGGGGTAAACCTCCCGGGGGCTCTTGGCGTAGCCTAGGAAGGCGTTACGGGTAGCCTTGTCAACAAGTACCGCGTTGTTGAGGTAGTGTATGCTTTTACCGGTTCCCGCGTTAGTGACTATCAAAGCATGGGCGTTTAGCCGCTGCTCTATGCCTCTTAGTAGCTGTGCCTTGTGTGCTAGGCATAGCCGGGGGTCTTTTTCCTCGGCGTCCCATGATATGAGGCGGTCTATGAATTCTGTCCAGTCCAGGGATTCTATCTCGTAGATGTCCCGGATCCGTGGTATGGGTCTGTAGCATAGGTGGCTGCGGGCTAGGATTCTCTCTAGGGGTGGCGCTTCTTCTTCATCGTAGAACTTTATCGCGTTTTCCTTACATACATTTCTGATGGTTTTCCATGCGCCGGGGCTTGTGTCGATCAGGTATTCTCTGAGGGGTTTTTCCTCATCTATCACGGTGAGGCATAATTCTTTGTCCTGTGGGTTGATCCTCTTATCTTTGTCGAATATCAGGATAGGTGGATATGTTTGTTCTTTTTGAGCCGTGTAGATGGTCCACACGTTCTCGATTCTCTGTAGATGGCTGCTGTGTATGGGAAGCTGCTTAGTGTATAGGTGGGCTATGTTGAAGAACTCAACCGTAGGATTCATAAACTGGTCAAATTTACCCATAAAAATCATAGCCTCCCCGATAATGGTCTAACTGGTCTAATCGGTCTATTCGGTCTTTGACTTACACCATTTAGACCATTTAGACTGATTAGACCTTTACCACCTGATCTAAGGAATTGTCGCGTTAAGCGGGTACAGGTATCTGTTTTAACCATTTTTTTATTCCTCGAAACGCTGGTCTAGGTCTAACTGGTCTAATTGGTCTAAACCGTCTAAACTGTGTGAGTGTGAGGCGTGGTTGACTCTGTTGGTTATCGTCTTAGGGTCTAGGTACTGTGTGATGTTTGGGTGAACCACGTATCTGAGGTATCCGCGTTCATTCCTGATCAATGTGAGTATTTTGTTATCGCCTAGTCGGTGTAAGCGGGTTAACGTGTTCCCGTAGCTGAGACCCATTAGAGATACAATCAAGTCTGTTGTTATAGGGTAGCCTTGGCTCTGGATGGCTAGACACCATCGTACAGTGTCCTGTGTCTGTGCTGTTATTCGGGGTAGTTTCACCTTTTTCAACCCATAATAGACCTCATAGGGCTCAATGGCGTCGTAGGCTCTCCGGATACCGTCTAGTAGAGGCTTAAAGGCACTCATTGTGGTATCTCCCATGCGTTCTTGTCCTGGTGGTAGACTGGTTCGTAGCCCGCGTCCTCTAACGCTGCACCATATTTGTTGACCTTTTCCTCAGGGTAGTCGCTGGGGTGCTGTACCCAAATGGATCCATTCTGTTTGACTATGATCAAGCTGTGTGTCCGTAGGTCCCGGTCTAGGAAGACATCTAGTATCGCTGTTTCCTCTGGACTCGGAGGGTCCTTGACTTTGGCTGTGTTCTCTGTTTTACGCGGCTGCTGTCGGGGTGGTGGACCCGTCTTTGCCCGGACTGGTTTCTTTTCTGGTTTCTGGTTGTCGTTTACACCTAATGCGTCGGGGTATTGCTCTATGTCCTGGGTGAATACTCCGGCTACTCCGGGTAGACTCAGCGCAGCGTCCACCTCCGCGCGTTTAGTAGCCATTTTGAGGATTGTGTTATCCAGGTCAAGAATCTCCGGGTTCCTGATGCGGTACACCTTGTAGGTTCCACCGCCTCCCTTTCGTT
>CALGBN010000184.1 GCA_937877765.1 Candidatus Bathyarchaeota archaeon
GTAAATACAATAAGCACCTATGTATGTTTGCCCAAGTGGAAGCGGTGGGCCGCCAAAAGAAGCGAAAGGCGGAGGGGCCGCGGAGTCGCAGGGATGGGCTTCAACGGAACATGGCTTTGGCTATGAAAAACGCATCCCCCAGACAAGAACACTTGGGCAATTTGCATTTTGGAAAAACCTTGCTCTATAAGGCTATTTAATCTATATAGGATATCTCTAAATAACTGACTTCTATAGATTTAATTAGGTCTAGTAAAGACCATTAAAAGAGGTATAGAGAAAAAAATGTGGTTTTGGTTAGGAGCAATCCTAGTAATAGTAGCGACATTCATACTTCCAGCATTCTACATCGTCCCCCAGTGGGAAAAAGTAGCAGTAATCAGATTCGGACAAATCGAGAAGATCGTAGGCACCGGTCTACATTTGAGGATTCCACTTATCGACTCATTAATGCGCGTTGATATCAGGACTCAAACCATTGACTTGATGGGACAACAAGCAATCACCAAGGACAACATCAGCGCCGTAATAGACGCAGTTGTCTTTATGCAGATAGAAGACCCAGAGAAACTAATACTAAACATACAAGACTATCGAACATCTGTAAATAAATACGCACAGACCGCCATCAGAAACATCATAGGAACCTATGACCTAGACGTTCTATTAGAGAACAGAGAAGAAGTGGCAATCAAGCTCAAAGAAGAGATTGACTTACTGGTTAAAAACTGGGGTATCGACATCACTCGCGCGGGTCTACAGGACATCAGTTTACCACCTGACATGAAAAGAGCCTTCGCAGTACAGGCAGAGGCTGAACGTGAGTCAAGGGCGATACAGATCAAGGCAAATGCAGAGCTTGAGGCAAGTCATAAGCTAAAGGAAGCAGCTTTGAATATGTCAGACCCTAACGCTATGCAGCTAAGAGTACTCAGTACATTGAATGACATAAGCAAGGATCAGAGTAATACCATAATCATGGCGTTACCATTGGAAACCCTAAGAGCCGCTGGGATCAGCGGGATAGCAGCTATGTCATCAATCCAGAGTAAGGAATATCCTAAACAAGTAGAGTAGGAAGCCAAGCGATAACCGCTAAGGCGCCTAAACCTACACATATTTTCCAGAAACTGATTCTACGAGCCACTCTCAATAATGCATCAATGGCTAGATACCCAACTATACCAGCGATCAAAGCGGATAACGCAGCATAAGGATCAGGTGTGAAGCCATCAACTAGAATCAAACCGAAAGCTGCGGCAAAGCTAGCTGGGATACTCATCAAGAAGCTTATTCTGAATGCGTCTTCTCCTGTAAAATCTCGGAATAGCATTATCGAGGTTGTTAGTCCTGAACGGGATAACCCGGGAATAATCGCTAATCCCTGAGCGGCCCCAAGAATGATTGATAATGGCCAAGATAACTCAGCGCCATTTTGTATCTTCTTCTCAGCCTCACGCTGCAATAATCCTGTGATGATTAAAGCTAATCCTGTTAATGCTAGCAGGATTTCTCCATAGGCAACGCTGATGTTGAGCCACATGAAAATGGGGAACCCGACCAGTCCTGTTAGCAGGGTCATTACGAATAGTTTTGCTCTTAGGTCAGCGTACTCTGGTGTTTCGCCTACTAGTATTTTGATTACTTCTTCTCTGAAGTAGATCAATGCAGCGAAACCAGTGCCTAGATGGAGGAATATGGCTATAGAGACTGTTTCCTCAGCGGATAACCCGAATAAAGCAACCAAGACCAGAACCATGTTTCCCTCACTTGATACTGGGAGCCACTCTAGTAATCCTTGAAGTAATCCAATGAGAATTGATTGGGTTACCGTTTGCATGTTGGTACTGATGTTAACATAGATATATTTCAACCGCCCAAAGCATTAAAACAATGAACAAGGTTGAACTCAACTATGTTTGATGAATCCAAGATAGCGCAGGAGATGAACAGCCTCATAACGGATAGACGTTTCAAAGAGATGATTGAGCGGGCTGAACAGGTTATTGATGAGTATCCTGAGAGTTATCTTGGAAGATGGTGGTCAGCCAGAGCATATACGTTAATGGGTGACACGGAAGCTGCGTTGGATTGGTTTATGGAAGCAATGAAGAAAACTGAGAGCGAGCTTCAAGAGTCCAAGATAAGCAGCAGCATCGCCAACGTCTATAATATCAGGAAGGATTGGGAGAAATCTCTGAATTACACTAATATCGCGTTAGCATTGAACCCCCAGAATGTGGTCGCAATTATTGCTAGAAGTATTGCTCTCATGGCGACTGGGAAAAGAAAAGAAGCTAACATGCT
>CALGBN010000185.1 GCA_937877765.1 Candidatus Bathyarchaeota archaeon
GGGTACCTCTGAATAAACCGGTTCTTCACGTATCCACGGTGACAATCAGACTCATGTTTCTCTGCGCAAAGCAACACAATTCTCTGATGAGTCATAGCTAAGACTCTTAGTTGTTCTAATCCTGATTCCTCATCTACCAGTATCGGGGGCATCATACGGGTCTTGTTACCGAGCTCCTTGATCCAAGTATACTTTGAGCCCAGTCGCTTCTTGAGCTGTGGATGCGTGTAGACGCTTAGGTAGGCGCTGTATGGGTTTTCGCGTACATCAACAACGATGTCTGGGGTTAGATCATCTAGTTCTTTGAAGAAGTCTTCTGGTTTTTTCCCACCGTAGCCGATGGTCTCTATGATTACCAACAAGATATCTAGGTTCTTGGCTGGGATAAGGTTTGAGAAGGAGTTTTCCGGGGGAAGAGAAGCTGTTAGGCGTTCTCATATGCCCGGAGAAACCGTAGTCTATCTCATGTATTCTACTGGATAAGTGTATCCGTGTTGCTATTAAGAGAAGATAAAGGCTAGAAGCCTACAGCTAGGCTCTCAAAACCAGTAAGCAAGCTATAGACTCCGCCGTGAAGCAAACCAGTAACAGGGTCACGTAATACACCTACGGGTCTTCCCCATCCCCTCAGCTCTGGGTCAATATACTTGATATCATGCCCCATAGCAACCAGCTTATCCCTTGTCATGGAGGAGAACCTTGAGTCAAGGAAAACGGTGCCTGTCTGCCGTGTTACCCTAGGCGCATCAACGGCGTCTTGGATGCCCATACCATAATCGATTACATGGTGTATGGCTTGTGCTACCGAGACCTGAATATTTCTGCCACCGGGAGCCCCCATAGCGATAAAACCTTCACCATCCTTGAGCACAACTACTGGGCAGACGTTCTGTATCCTGCGTTTTCGTCCATCGATGCTGTTAGCAGTACCTGGAGAGGGGTCGAGCCCGTACATGGCGTTATTCATGACGATGCCTGTTCCGGGAATCACTATGCCTGAGCCGAAGCTGTTCACAAGTGTCTGGTTCACAGCCACCATGTTACCATCCTTGTCCGCGACGGTCAACGCAGTGGTGTACTCTGACTCATACTTCCATGGGTCACCGGGCTCAATCTTGACTGCATTCTTGGGGTCAATTCTCTCTCGGAGCTTCTCAGCGTATTCCTTTGAGACCATGGCACGTTGAGGTACATCAACGTAGCCTGGGTCACCCATATACTTGAGGCGATCAGCAAACGCCACCCCAATAGCCTCCGATACAAGATGTAAAGCCTCAGCGCTCCCATACTCGGGTAAATCATAGCCCTCTAGGATGTTCAGTATCTGCATCATCGTTGTGCCGCTATGCGTGGGATCATAGACCACCTCATAGCCGCGATATGATCCAGGTTCAGGGTTCAAATGAATAGGCTCATACTGGGCAAAGTCCTCCAATGTGAGCAAACCATCGTTCTTAGCCATATCCGCCGCGATGGTCTCGGCTATCCAACCCTTATAGAAGACATCTTTTCCCTTGTCTCCGATGTCTATGAGGCATTTCGCTAGCTCAGGGTTACGCAAGACATGGGGCTCAGCTAGCTCATAGGTATAAGGCAAGTACGGGAACCTGCCTTCTCTGAGGTATACTCGTCTCCATTCCTCGTATTTCCAGAACCCTTCCATGCGTCTGAATATATGGTCAGCGGTCCACCAACCCACAACGAAGCCTTCCTTGGCTACTCGTGCGGCTGGTGCTATTACGTCTCGTAGCTTCATGGTGCCGTAACGTTCAAGGGCCATTGTTAGCCCGGCTACTGTACCCGGGGTTACGCTTGCCTTATAGCCGTGGATATTGGCGTCTTCTTTGACTTTTTTCCAGCCCATCCACCCTGCCTCGGTGGTCTCTTCTAGTTCATACATGTCTGGTGTGCAGTTCATGGAGGGGCGGCCTACGTAGTCGATTACGATGTTTTCACCTGATTCAAGGTGAATGGTCATGACGCCCTCACCTCCGATACCATTCATACCGGGCTCAACGACACAATCCATGAAGGCAGCGGCAACGGCGGCGTCCACTGCGTTTCCGCCTTTTTTCATCATCTTGACGCCTGTCTCGCTGATTAGTCGGTGTTTTGAGGCGACTACTCCGTTATGAGCGATGCAGTCATGTCTTGTGGCTCCGTTCCATCTGCGTGATTGATATAGAAACTCAGAATCCATACTAAATCATTGGTTTCAGGTATAATAAACCACAGGGGACAACCCTTGAATAGGACAAAGTCCATGAACAGTGTATGTCAGAAGAAAAACTAGAGGAATTCCTAGAAACAGGCAAGGACTGGGCTAAAGTAAAGACAAGCGTACCCGGCGTATTCGTAATGAAGATGCCCGGCAGCAAGAACAGGGAGCCAAGTCTAAGCGTTGAGATTAACCCGGTAGACGCTAGCGGTAGCCCTACAAAGCGCAGGGGATTGATCATTAGATCTGTTGATGAGTTACTGGAGTTCAAGGATATTTTAGGTAACGATAAGGTCGAGACTCTTCTTGAGATGCTTGAGGATGTGAACCCGGGTAGCCCTGAGAGCAAGCAGAGCAAAGAAGTCATCGAGATTTAACCAAAAACCCTTTTCACTATCACGGCATCTTTTCCACTATGAGCAAAGTAGAGGAGATCAAGTCTCTTTTTTTCAAACTATTATCAGTTAATGGTATCAGCGGCTTCGAGGAACCCATGATCAAGACACTCATGGAGGAACTGGAGCCCCTCTGTGACGAGGTATATCAAACCCCAAGGGGAAACGTGATAGGCGTTCAACACGGCACTGACCCGGATGCACCAAAGGTAGCCCTTGCAGCCCACACGGACCAAGTTGGATTCATCGTCTTCAGCATCGATGAACGTGGCTTCCTACGATTCAGAAAGATCGGTGGCTCGGTCACCGGCAGCATACAGGGACACCAGATGAAGGTCCATGGTAAGAAGGGCCCAGTCATGGGTGTTGCGGGTATAAAACCCGGTCACATGACCAAACCCAGTGAGGCGAACACCATCCCACCCATCGAGCAACTTTACATTGATGTTGGTGCTTTGAGCCGTGAAGAGGCCTATGAGATGGGTATTGAGGTCGGTACACCCATCACTTGGAACACTGGGCCAGCGGAGTTGGCTAATAACTTTGTGGCGACAGCGGCAGCGGATGACAGGGCTGGATTAACCGCTATCATCACGGTGGCGAAGAACCTGAAGGATAAACCGATTCCAGCGTCTGTTTACTATATTGGTACTGTTGAGGAGGAGATTGGTCTCAGAGGCGCAGAGGTAGCCTTGTTTGACCTTGATGTGGATATGGCTGTTGCTATTGATACTTGTCCTTCTGGATATCAGCCTGATGTGAAGCCTGTTGACATTGTCTACGAGGTAGGTAAAGGACCAGCGCTACAAGTAGCTGAGATGAGCCGAAGCACAAGAATCAGCAGCAGAGTGCCACGTGAGTGGATCGCAGAGACAGCGGAAAAACATGACTTACCCTATCAGCGGGGAATCATGTATGGCGGCACTGACGCATCAGCCATGCAGCAGACAAAGACAGGGGTACCAGCTGTACCTTTCAGTATTCCACGCCGCTATAGTCATAGCCCTGTGGAGCTTCTAAGCTTGGATGATCTCTATCACTTGACTGAGATACTTACACATGGCTTATCTGAGCTTGATTCCAGTTTCAAATTTCTAAGGGTTTAAAACCCTAACCATTTCTATATGCAGACAAGGGGTCTATTTGAAGCTCAGATATCGTATGCTGCTACTATTGATGTTAATGACAACAATTGGCACTTTAGGTATGTGGACGTTTACTAATAGAGCGCTTGAACTAGGATTCGATGAGATGGAAGTCCACATGCTAGAGGGCACTGTACTATGGGGTGTTGATGACCTTGTTGATTTATCCTTGATTGTTGATTCCTCTGCTGCCCCTATCGCGGCATGGGATGATATGTACGATTATGTAGAGACACCTGACCCGGGTTTTGTGGAAGAGTTATTCCCAGATAACGTGTTTACCCGTAACGAGTTCAACCTAGTGGCAATATACAGTGAGACAGGAGAACTGATCTACTCAAAATATTACGACTACAACACTGATTCAGAGAAGAGTACCCCCCAGATATTATTGGAGCCTGAGACCTTCGAGACCCTAAGCAACCAAGACCTCACGGAGACAGGGGTTATGGGATTGATCATAAATAATGATCAGCCGATAATAGTATCAGGCAGACCTATTCTGGATACCTCAGAGAGTATGCCGAGTAGGGGAATTCTTGTTATTGGCTTTGATTTCTCTGAGGAGTATGTTGAAATGATTCAGGAGTATACAGAACTCCCATTAGAATATCATACATTTAACAATCCTGAGATAACAGACGAGATAAAATCCAGTCTAACACTCGAAAATCCGTTCACATACGAGACAACGAAAGATACAATCAAAGGATACTATCTGGTAGAAGATATATTCGGGGACCCGGCGCTAATCGTTTCAGTATCCCAGACAAGGGAGGTCTATCTCGCAGGGCAAGAGGTTAGACGCGAGTTTCTCGCAGTTATTATGGGCATCGGTTTCCTATTAGCCATTATAGCAATTGTATACGCAGACCAGACGATTATTCGCAAGATTACCCACCTTACAAACGAGGTCTCAGAGATCAATCAGGTGGATGATCTATCAGCACGTGTCAATGTTGTCGAAGGAAACAATGAGCTGAGCAGCCTCACTCAAAAAATAAATGAGATGCTAGAAAAACTTGAGACATCCAGAAATACTGAGAACCAGCAACGAGAAGCTATGGAGAAGCTACGAGAAGAAAGCACTCTGGAAATATTTGAGGCCGCCAAGAAAATATCTTATCTTGTTCACAATGAACTGGAGCGTCCCCTTAGAAGCATGAAGCAAGTAGCTTACACTCTACGGGAAGAGGGAAAAGAGGATCTCGCCGAGATGCTTGAAAGCAGCATCAAATACAATGAAGCAACCCTACTTGAGTTATCAAGCCTAACAAACCTCGGTGAACCCAAGCGAACCGTCACTGACTTGAATGAAGTGGTAGATGGTGCAATAGCAAACATCGATCCTAAGGTTGGTGCCACAATTACTGCGGATACCGGTGATGAGTTCTTTGCCATAAACATTGATGCTTTGAAAATAGGCAGGGCTGTTGAGAATATCATAAGAAACGCTGTTGAGGCGATTGATGGCCAAGGCGAGGTGCATGTGTCTGTTACCAGTGACGACAAGATGGCAACAGTTATCGTAGAGGATAACGGCGCTGGAATACTTGATGATGACCTTGAGTACATCTTTGAGCCATTCTTTACGACAAAGAAGGACTCTATGGGTCTTGGGTTGCCTTATGCTAAACAGGTTATCGAGGCACATAATGGCACGATAAAGGTAGAGTCTTCCAGCGAAGGCACCACTGTTACGATAAATATTCCATTAAATCAGTTATCAGAGTAAACTAGTCAAGTTTTTTATCTGAGGAATGTACCGGTTTCTCTGATCATTTTGAAACTAGTAACATTCAAGGTTCACACAGAGGAGCGTATCGGAGCACTACACGACGGAAAAGTAGTTGACCTAAACTCCGCGTATGCCCTAAAACTCAAAGAAGAAGGCGTACTCGCCCCAAGGCGTAAAGCAGACGCATTGATCCCAGCCTGCATGATTGGGTTCCTAGAGGGCGGAGAAGAATCACTCACAGCAGCATACAAGGCACTTGCATATGCGAAAGCTAACCCTGACGCTGTTGGTCTCGATGAAGAAAGCATCATCATGGACACAGAGACAGCCAAACTACAGGCACCAGTACCGAGCCCCGGTAAACTCTACTGTGTAGCAGTAAACTTCTATGACCACGCCACAGAGCGCATCAAGGACCCAGAAGCAAGACAGAAAGAGATTGACCGCCTCAAGAGTCTCAAGCTTGATGTGCCTGACGTATTCCAGAAGCCACCAGGTCTAGTGGTTGGTCCACGTGACCCGTTGATCAAGGTCAAGGCAACTGAGAAGATGGACTATGAGTGTGAGCTCGCGGTGGTCATTGGTAAGGAAGGCAAGTATATCCCAAAGGAGAAGGCGTATAATTACATCGCGGGTTATACGATTGTTATCGACGTCAGCGCACGTGATCAGGGATTCCCACAGGATGTTGATTTCAGGATATTCAAGGGAGATATCAACTGGACTAAAGGCAAGGGAATGGACAACGCAGGACCCATGGGACCATGCATCGTCACCAGTGACGAGATAAAAGCTGTCTCTTATACACATCTGACGCTGCCGACGAATTAGACGGTGTAGATCTCG
>CALGBN010000186.1 GCA_937877765.1 Candidatus Bathyarchaeota archaeon
AGATGTGTATAAGAGACAGGTGCTAACCGAGCAGGGCTTGGACGTAGATATACGTCACGTCATGCTCGTAGCCGACATAATGACCAAAACCGGTGAGGTCCAGCAGATCGGAAGACACGGTATCAGCGGCGAGAAATCAAGCGTACTAGCTAGGGCAGCCTTCGAGTTGACCATCCAGCACCTTGTAGACGCAGCGATCAAGGGTGAAACCGATCCACTTAAAGGCGTCATCGAAAACATAATCGTCGGACAGTCAATGCCACTGGGAACAGGAAGCGTTGAGCTGTTTATGACACAAAGAGGAAGAAGCGATGAGTAGCAGAGATCAACAGCTGAGACTCGCTCTCTCCACTGGCAGGGTCCAACTGGGCTCCAAACAGGCGGTAAGAGAGCTCAGAAGAGGACGGGCAAAGATGGCTATATTGAGTAGCAACTGCCCAAAAGAGATGAAAGAATCCATAGAGAACTATGGAAGACTTGGAGAAATACCAATCTGGCACCATGATAAGGACAGCGTGGACCTTGGAATGTTATGTGGAAAACCTTATCCCGTATCAACCATTGTCATAAACGACCCGGGCGACTCAAGGATTCTTGACATCGTGAAGGAAGAAGAATAGAATGCTAGATAACGTAAAAATTACAGAGACTGAGATGAAGTACATCCAGCTCCTGCAGAACATGACAGGAGCGACTATCGTGGACTGCATCGTAGACGAAGAGAATGATACAATAATTTTCACAGTCAAGAAAGGAGAAGTCGGCTTAGCAGTAGGCAAAGGCGGAGAGAAAATCAAACGATTCCGCAACATGACAAACAAACAAGTCGAGATATACGAGTACATGCCTGAGGCAGACAAGTTCATCAAGAACGCGCTCAAACCAGCCAAGGTCAAGGATATCCGCCTAGTAGACCGTATGGAGGGTAAGAAGATCGCCATGGTGAACGTGGAGCCTAAGGACAAGGGTATCGCCATCGGTAAGAATGGGTCTAATATCAAGAAGATCCGTTTCCTCGCTGAGAGGTATTTCCAGCTCGATACAGTTGTTATAAACTAGGACGTTTTTCTTCCATCATTTTATTCATTCTATAGGGTATTTGTATCTAGGTTTAGACTAAGTAGTGGCTTATTATCCAGTAGATGGTGCCTATTAGATTGATGTAGATATGAGTCGTGGTTGATATCTCCGTGTTTGTACGCTGCTTTGCCCATCCCGCTGTCAGTCCGAAGCTTATCAAGAAGAGTAGTCTTGTTAAAACTAGGTCTGCCACACAGTGTTTAGCGCTGAATAGGATGCTGACGATGGTTATGGCTGTCCATGGGTTCATGTAGTAGCTGAGTTTGGTCTGTATAATGCCTCGCTAGAGGAACTCCTCGACTATTGGTACCCATATGCCGTTGACTAGTATGAAGACGATTGAGACTGCTATTTTGTAGTGTTCTGCGTAGAGTGGTGTGTTTGTGTATATTGTGGTGTTGTATGTTGATTGTATGAACTCGTAGAGCTGGGGGTTCCAGTTGAATCCAGAGAAGAATAATACATAAATCTGTTTACCACCTGTATGCCGATAACCACTGCTAGTGCTGCGTTGTAAAAGGTGACTCTCTGATACCAGTCATTTATGTTGAAACCAGTGTAGCCAGTCTTCTGCCGTACATCATCGCCAATCAAAACATAGGCTATTATGCAGATTACAGCATAGAATCCGCCAAGGCAGATGAGGTCCATAAAGAAGTAGTTGAAATAGGTAGGCAGCAGGACTGAGATGATTCTCCTTGACGTAAACTCACCAGCTATGATGATCAATGCTAGTAGAAATGCAAGGGATATGTCTCGTATTGGCGTGGTTTTAAACACTGTATCTCTTGGTTTGAGTGTCTCTGAGTCAAACTTTGCCCTCTGTCGCTGGAACCAAGAAACCATACACAGTAATGAATAAGGTTGGTTTTAGAATTTTATCCAGAAAATGGTCTCTCTGACAGATCGTTTACTAGGTTAACGATCTCCTCTGGATGATTTGTGCTGAAGAATAATTTTCTACCTCTTCTAGGTTTTACTAATACTCCTGTTCGATAGTTTTGGATGAATCCGATGCTCCAGTCCCACCCGAATCTGATTCCAAAGCCACCGTACCAGTACCATCGTGGACTGTATATCTTGATGCTTTCAATATTACTTATCTTGATGCTGTGTTTGATTACGCCGAATCCAACTTTAAGTCTGGTTGATGTAATGGTTACCTCTAGTTTCATGAAATTCGCGTAAATAAAGCCAAGAATCATTATGATGAACACGAGAAGCTTCTGTGGAATCCCATTAGACGTCATAACGCTAAGATACATTATGAGTCCAATCATTCCGAATACAAGAACCCCCATTATCGGATGCGCTGGAACCTCTTCCACATACCTTATGTCGCTGTTGTACTCTGTCACAATAATCTTTTCTTGATGTAACCTAAAGGGGTTGCTGATGGGTAAGATAAAATCGTTGAACTGTGTAGATGTTTGTATGAAACAAGTATGGCATGAGGGCAACCAGTGTGCTGCCTGTTTTACTTTTGATCTTGACGCAGAGTGGGTCTTCATGGGAAATGACCCGAGTGTAGCTGAAAAACCACGTATACGGAGTCAAGGCGAGTATGTCTGGAACTCAAACATTATCCCAAGACTGCTTGATGTCCTTGATGCACACGATCTCAAAGCAACATTCTTCGTAGTAGCAATGAACGCTGTTAATCACCCTGATGTTGTTGGTGAGATTGTTGACCGTGGACATGAGGTTGCTACTCATGGCTGGAAACATGAAGCTGTTGATCATTTACCATATGACGAGGAGAAAAAACTACGCCTCAAGATGATTAAAGCTATTGAGGATGCTACTGGTGTTCGTCCAGTGGGTAACCGTGTGGCTGGTGGCGAGATTGGACCCAATACTCATGATATTTTGAAGGAGCTTGGGTTCCTCTATGATAGCAGTATGCGTGGCAGTGACTTACCCTACAAGCTGGATAATGGACTGGTTATCGTTCCTAGCTATTACGAAATGGATGACTTCCACTTGTTCGCAGATTATCCTTTTGGTGCCTATAAGGCGCGTATGATGAGCCCCGAGACTGGTTACGAGATATGGACAAACGCATTTGATGGTTACTATAGGTATGGTCTATGTTGGACTACCATGTTCCATCCCCAGATCATCGGTAAACCGGGCAACATCATGCTATTGGAGCGGTTGATTGGGTATGTGAAGAAGTTTCCCGGTGTCTGGTTTGCTAGTGCAGGTATGATTGCTGAGCACTGGAAATAATCTTCTTTGCCCCAGTTTTATGGGATAAATTTATATAAAACTAAACAAAACTTGTTTTATACTTTCAAAACCTATTGAAAGATATATGTGGGGGTAACGGTTGCACCAGTACCAGATCGGGTTAACCGCATCATACATAGCGTTAACCCTAGGCGGCTTCTACTTCATCTACGCTATCAAATACTATATTTCAAGTCTCATAGCTCTCGCCCTCTTCTCAATGGATACATCACGACTACCCCCTGAACACAGAATACATAGGATACTGGCCCAGAGGGATGGAGAGCCTGTGCCTATTGGTGATGAGCCATGGGTCTCGATCCATCTGCCTTTCTTCAATGAGTTGAATGTGGCTCGACGTATCCTTGAGGCTTGTATGGACATCAATTACACCAACTTTGAGGTGCTGGTTGCTGATGATTCTAGAGATACTACCGTGGAGATTCTCAGGGAGCGTGGATGGCAGCACGGTAGCCCTATCATCAAGTTTGTCCACAGGAAGGACCGTAGCGGGTACAAGGGTGGAGCATTGAAGGAGGCGATGAAGTTCATGCATCCTCTCGCTGAGTATATTGTTGTTTTTGACGCTGACTTTGTGCCCCCTGCAAATATTCTACGACAGTTTATACACCAGTTTAGACTCCACGAGAAAGATGTAAAGCCCGTCGCAGCGGTCCAAGGCTATCAGCTTCATTACTTGAACCGGAATGAGAACTGGATCACCAAGGGAGTGCGCGCCGAGTTCAGTGGCAGCTACATGATTGAACGTCTCGCGGAGGAGGTTTATGGCGCTATGAAGATGGTGAGTGGTAGCGTCTTCATGTTCAGGGCTGGGCTTCTTCGGGAGCTTGGTTGGAATCATAGTATTACTGAGGACTGGGATTTGACGCTGAGGCTCTATCTTGAGGGGTTTAAGGTGGTTTACACTCCGTTGATTCAGGCGCCAGCAGAGATTCCAACCACTGTTAGAAGGATCATCAGGCAGCGGATGCGGTGGGCAGAGGGACACACGTACGCGGTCCGGAAATATTTCCTTTCCGTAATTCGCAGTGGGAGAATAACCTTAGCTGAGAAGCTGGAGTTTCTCTACTTTGCCCCCTACTATCTTCAGTCCTGTGTCTTTATCATTGGCTGTATGGCTTGGACTGTAGCTCAATATTATAAACGACACCCTGTCTTCTGGACGCCTACGCTTGGCTGGAGTTTGGTTTTGAGTAATTTCTGCGCGATCCCGGTGATGGGTTTAACGGGGGTTTTTCTTGAGGGAGACTTGGCTGAGGATTACAGTGGGGTGTTTAGCTTCATTGCCCTAAGTTACTTTATTATGCCATATCAGGCGTATGCTGCTTTGAAGGGTCTGCTGGAGGCGGAGGAGGGTTACTGGGTACGTACCTTGAAGACTGGTCATGTTACTGATTATTTCCTTGGTGTGAAGCTCAGGGGACTGATTGAGTGGATTAACCGGCTGAGGACCAAGCGGGATCTGGATCTTGTTGATGATCTTCCGATTATCAGGCTTCCTGTTAGGCGTCTTCTCTTTTTCTGTATTGTTTTTCTTGTTTGTTGGCCGTTGCTTGAGTTTGTTTGCGGTGTATCAACGGGGGAGTGTCTCGTGTATAATCTTGGTTATGTGTTGAGAGGTGTTGTGAATGGGTAGACATTACAGTGTAGCTGAGGGTAACCTCTATATCTACACCACAGGTAGGGACCGGCTCCTAGACTTGGGGGTCTTTCCGAAAGAGTTGAACTTGTTTGAGGCTGACTCTGCTTGGCGGATCAGTCCATGGATCGCAGTCGTAGAGGATGTGGTGCAGCGGGCAATTGAGATGGCTCAAATCATATTACAATTGAATGATTATGAGCGCGTAAGTATCCCTGTTCCAGCCTTAGAGCATTATTTCCTCGACGGAGACGAGTACAGTCTGTTAGAGACAATAAGAGAAGTGGGTGTAGAGGTGGCTCCGGTGGTAAATCTACCGGATGACGCCCCCTAGGGCTAATAGTAGCCGTATTTAATGACGGCTCTTCCGACGGCGTTGTAGCTTGCTCTTGGCTGGTCTTGGTAGACTGTGCAGCCTGGTCCCAGCATGAAGCCTCCGCCCTCCCCTGCGTCCTCGATGGCTTTCTTGACGTCTGCTTCCACTTGATCTATCTTACCTGACCGCATACTGTCATAGCTTCTATCTAGTCCACCGCAGATGGCAAAGGTGTCGCCGTAGATTTCTTTGGCTTTGTCTAGCCACGTGTAGTCGTGGGCGTCCCAGTTGATTATATCAACAGGGTATTTTTTGAACCACCCTGATTCCATTAGGTTCTGGTCCTGTGCGTTGCCTTCTGGTGTGCTGCAGATGTGTAGCATCTTGATCTCGCAGTCAACCGCTTCTAGGACTTTTTTATCGTAGGCGAGTGCCCATTTTTCGAGTTCTGGTACAGTGAAATCTTTCCAGATTCTGCCTCCTCCGCCGATTCCGTAGAATATTCCTTGTATGCCTGTGTCAACGCATGCTTTTGCGAAGTCTATGGTGGTCTCTGTGATGATCTCCATTCCCTGTTTGAGTGCGTCTGGGTTTTTTCTCATGTCCTCTATGACGCGTTCAGGAGTTCCGACACCGTTCATTGCTTGTATGATTGGGCTTGGGATGGTGTAGATTACGGGTGTGTTGCGTAGGTCGCGTGATAGTATCTCGTTGGTGCGTACGAATTCTCGTAGTTCTTTCTTTGGGTCTAGTACCCAGAGTTTTTCCCAGTCTTTTGTTTCTTTTACCGTTGTTGATAGTGTTGGTGCGTCTTCCTCGTTGTCCTTGAAGTTGAATTTGCTGCCCCATTGCATTGCCATGAATCTGTAGAATGGGGTAACTTTGAGTAGGTCCATCTTGTAGTCGAGTTCTCTTATCAAGGCCATGTGTCCGCGGGCTGCCTCTTCTCCGTTGCGTTGGGCTAGTTCCCAGCTGTAGTAGTCGAGCCAGTTCACGGCCGGGAAGTGGCCCCAGATGCTCCAAGGCACCCTGTCGGGCACCTCCCTGCGCATCACCGCCATGACCCTCTCGAATCTCTCTGACTCCATGATTATCAAAAATTAGAGGCCGGCAGAGGATAAAAGTCAGTCCATCACCCCGCGGCGCTCGACTAGAATATGGCATTCTTTATATAACGTGCCACAAACCACAGTAATGACACTGGTGAATATCCGTGGCACAGATGTACCGTGTGAGGATCGGAAAACAGGGCCGCATCGTGCTGCCCAAAGAGATCAGGGAGGAGTACGACGTAAAGGCAGGAGACGAAGTGACTATGATAGTCAAAGGAGACGAGATCACCCTCAGAATCAGGGAGACCCCAGAGGACCCCGTAGAGGACCTGCATGGGCTCGCGGAGCGTATCTCCATCGGGCTGTCAGCCCAGGAGCTGAAACGGCTCTCAGACGAGGAGCGCCTGAAAGACTTCATCAGAGGCAGGGCCCAGAGTGCCTGAGAAACCCGTCTACTTCATAGACTCCACGACCTTCATCAGCGCCGTCGATAAGGATTCTGAGAGCCACAGACACTGCCTAGAACTGTTGGATATGGTGGCTAAACGGCAACTAGAGGCGGCCACCAGCCTCGAGGCGCTGGAGGAGGCCCTTTTCATCCTGTCGAGGCTGATCCCGCGCGTAGACGCGTTGAGGGCTGTCCGCAACCTAATGTTGTTGCCGGGGTTGTCGAGGTACACCATGGAGTACTCGACCCTGATGCAGGCCATAGAAATAATGGAGATAAACCCTCTCAGACCGAAAGACGCCATAAACGTGGCAACCATGCTCGAGAACGACACCGGGCTCATCATCAGCGAGGACAAGGACTACGACGGGACGGGTCTGGTGCAGAGGATCCACCCAAGGGACTTAGTGGAGCTTTGAGTAACTTCTATATGTGGTGCCTCCGTTCACATCTCATCTGTTTTAGGTGCTAGGTGTGAAGTACCGTAGATTCGGAGGACTAGACTGGAGGGTCTCGGCGCTGGGGTTTGGAGCCATGAGGCTCCCCGTGATAGGGGGCGACACCAGCAATATAGATGAGTCCAGGGCCGTAGAGATGATCAGGTACGCCATAGACCACGGCGTCAACTACCTGGACACGGCCTACCCCTACCACGGCGGCCAGAGCGAGGTCGTCCTGGGCAAGGCCCTCCGCGACGGCTACCGCGAGAAGGTGAAGGTCGCGACCAAGCTGCCCACCTGGGCCTGCAAGAGCGCCGCCGAGCAGATGCAGGCTCTGGAACGGCAGATCACCGAGCAGGTCGAGGTGGTGAGCAAGCAGGCTTTCGGGCAGATGGACCAGTTCGAGACACAGGTGCTCGACAGGCTCGACCAGATCGTCGGCAAGGTGACCGACAGGATCGACCGTATCGTGGAGAAGATCGAAGAGCTGCGGGGGCTGTCTCTTATACACATCTG
>CALGBN010000187.1 GCA_937877765.1 Candidatus Bathyarchaeota archaeon
GTTCAGGACATCTATAACAGATTCATCCAAGAAACCTCATAACCCTTTTTTATCGAAATAAATGGTTTTAATGAAAAATATCTGATAAAAATAGGTTTTTTCTTGGTTTTTTACTGGAAAAAATATTTTTTCCATTAAATTATTTACCGAACATATATAAGTGGTGGATGGTATATACTAGTGTAATCTTTCTAAACGGAGTTTTTACTAGAAAATGGAAATTGAGTACGAATCTGATTGGATGAGCCCCACAGTCGAGCTGTTGAAGTGTCTCGGAGAGATCAATAAACCCGAGATTAATGAAGAGATGGGCTCTATCGACTATGTCATCAATGAAGGAGATAAGAAGAAACTGATAAGAGCGATGGTTGATGAAAACCAGAACTCAGCACCAGCATACGTGGACACTATAAGAGCAACTATAAATGAACTTGAAGAAGAAAAATACGATGAAGCACTGATATTGTCAAAAAGGATCACTGACTCAGCCCACGATATAGTCACCCAACAAGATAATCTTGATGTAATAACCCCGAAAATGAAGCACATTTTCAGCCTAGTTGAAGTACTATCAGCCATACAGAAAAAGACACGAGACCTCTGCGTAATCAAATGCGGCAAAGCACCAGAGACCAGAGAAGACTGTCAAGGCAAGAAGGGAAGAACCTACACATGCGATATCCGGAGGATAAGCGATGATGCAACATTCCACGCCACAATGAAGTGGAAGGATGTGCTCTTCGAGGATTTCTATAACCTCTGCGCTATCGAGAAAGAGTTGGAGGTGAACTAAGATACCAACACACGGATCACTTACAAAAGCAGGAAAAGTACGAGCACAGACACCCAAGGTAGACTCTACAACAGATAATACCTCACGAGGCCCACTACGAAAGAACAAGAGCCTGTATATTAAACGGGTTGTCGCTCAGAGCGATTCTCGTTATAATAGTAGGAGAAGAAGACGATAGAGATGTCTACTAGCGCACAGGGGCAAACTGATATCAAACACAGTTGCCCAGAATGCGGCTCAACCCATATTGTTATTGATAACAAGGTGGGTGAAAGAGTCTGCAGTCAATGCGGATACGTTCTAGGTGATATCTTCATGGATAGGACGCCTGAATGGAGAGCGTTTAACGCTCAGGAGAGAGACGACCGTAGTAGAGTTGGTTTACCAACCAGTCTAGCAGTATCAGACAAAGGACTGCATACTACGTTTGGTAACATCTACAGGGACACCAAAGGCAAGGTTACCACTGAAAGAAAATGGCAACTTCTCAGATTATCCAAGTGGCAGAGAAGAGTCTCAGGGGACTCCAACCAGAGGAACCTAAACAAAGCCATGAGTATATTGGCGAGACTGGTCAGCCATCTGAATATTAGCAGACAGGTTCAGGAACAGGCTGCCCTCATCTATAGGAAGGCTCTACAGAAGGAGCTTGTTAAGGGAAGAAGCATCGAGAACGTTATGTCTGCAAGCCTTTATGCGGCTTGTAGGATGACCAAGACTCAGAGGACACTGAGGGAGATCGCGGAGTATATTTTTGGAGACAAGATGGAGATAGCGCGAACATACAGGCTCATCTACAATGAGCTTGACTTGAGTGTGCCAAGACCAAACGCAAGAAACAGGATACCAAAAATCGCATCAAGGGCGAAAATCCCCCAGAACATACAGTTACGAGCCTCAGAACTACTGAAGAAAGCAGAGAAAGAAAGAATCACTGCAGGTAAAGACCCTAATGGGTTGGCTGCGGCGGCTTTGTATATTGCGTGTATTCAAGAGGAGCAGAAGTTTACTCAGAAGGATATTGCGTTTGCCGCTGGTGTGACTGAGGTCACTATTCGTAATCGTTACAAGGGAATTGTTGAGAGCCTAGATATCACTCTCTAACCCTGTTTTTAATATGGATAAGGAAAAACCTGAATGTTTATAACATACGTTTTTCGTTATAGGCGCAACTCATTGTCAAGGAGACAACATAATAATCAACAAATAAGGAGTGACAAGAACTGAAAGGCACGATAAGGAAATGGATATACGACCAAGGATTTGGATTTATCAAGACTAATGAAAGCAAGAAAGATATTTTCTGCCACAGTCGAGACGTACGAAATTGCTACGATCTTGATAGAGGCGACATAGTCGAGTTTGAGCTTGAGAAAACCGATAAGGGTCCAAGAGCCATTAATGTTAAAATAGTCTATAACTAATTTTTTAGACCAAATTATATACCGCGTCTTGTATTTGATGCTCTATGTCGTTTGAGCTGAGGGACCGAGACCTCCTAGGCAGGATTGGACGCATCACAGTCAAAGGCAAGACACTGGAGACACCGGCATTTATGCCAGTGGTTAACCCACTCATCGAGACAATATTGCCCAACCGTCTCAGGAAAGAGTTCGGTTGCGATATTCTAATCACCAACAGCTACATCATCAGAAACCACTTCCAAGACGTACCAGACCTTGAGCTACACAAGCTTCTAGACTTTGATGGTGTGGTGATGACTGATAGCGGGGCATACCAGATTCTAGTCTATGGCGAGGTAGAGGTCACTCAGCCCGAGATAATCGATTGGCAGAAAAAGATAGGTAGCGACATTAGTGTCATACTGGACATCCCTACAGGGTGGGACGTTCCACGAGAAACAGTGGAATACACTGTTGAAGAGACCCTCAAACGAGCTGAAGCAGCCCTGCCACTCATAGAGGATACACCAAACCTCTGGGTTGGACCTATACAGGGAGGAAAACACTTAGATCTAGTTGCTAAATCAGCGAAAAAGATAGGTGAGATGCCTTTTGATGTTCATGCGCTTGGTAGCCCTACTGAGGTTATGGAGCGGTATATGTACCCGGTTCTAGTGGATATGGCGATGACCGCGAAACTCAACGCACCAATCGAGCGCCCCATTCACCTATTCGGTGCTGGACACCCAAACATATTCGCCATGAGCGTAGCCATGGGATATGATCTCTTTGACTCAGCCGCATACGCGTTATTCGCCAAGGATGAACGCTACCTTACCAACAGAGGTACATATCTCTTCAAAGACCTCCAATACCTACCATGCGGCTGCCCAATATGCCGAAACAGGAGCCCAGAAGACCTAAGAGATATGCCACAGCATGAGCGTCAACGGCTTATCGCAGAACACAATCTGCATGTGACTATGGCGGAGATGCAGACGGTTAAACAAGCTATCTATGAGGGAAGCCTCTGGGACCTTGTTGAGACACGAGCCAAGGGCCACGCTGAGATGACCTCAGCGTTGAAGACCCTCAGCAAGTACAGCAAGTATCTTGAGGAAGGAAGCCCCGGATTCAAAGGTAAAGGCATCTTCTACTATGATTATCACAGTCTAGCGAAGCCAGAAGTCATCAGATACCAGAGGAAACTAGTGGAAAACTACCGGAAACCAGCAAACAAAGACACCAGAATACTACTAACCACACCAAACAGGAAACCATACAGCAGAAACCAAGGCTTCAAGAAACTCAAGAAAGAGCTCAAGGAATACAGTGATCGCGTAGAATATTGTTTCATAGCGGCACCATATGGACTGATACCAGAGAACCTAGCCGAAACATACCCCACAAGCCAGTACCAGATAGCAGAACCACTAGACTACGAGACTATACAACATACGGTAGGCAACATCATCGAGTATCTTGAGAAACACCCAGCAAAGACCATTATCGCTTACAAGGATACACCACTGGACCAGGAGTTGATCAAACAACTGGATGGAAAATACCCCGCCGTATTGATCAATGAGATCGATAATGATGCAAAAGAGGCTATATTGAAACAATTAACCACCATATGAACCACGGGTTTTTCGATTAACTATAGGTAACATATAAAAAGGGCATTTACTTTAAGAGCCCAGTCCCCCTAGGGGTTTCAGCGAGAGTTGTACACCAGGGAAAGGATGGAAAAACCGCCCCAAGCAGGGGCATACACGGTTTTTCGACTAGGTTACAGAATACAATGGTAAAACTAAGTTTCATGGGAGGCACCCACCAAGTAGGTGGTAATGCTATCCTCGTTAACAGTAATCAAGGAAAACTACTCCTAGAGTATGGAGTAAAGCCTGGTACACCACCAGAGTTTCCCGGACATATAAGAGCAAAAGACATAGACGGTATCGTTATTGGTCACGCGCATCTTGATCACAGTGGCGGCGTACCACTCTTTTATTTGAGTGAGAAAAAGCCGTACTTCGCGACACGAACTACAAGCGAGTTAATCAAGATTCTAATCAAGGACATGATCAAGCTAAACAGCTACTATCTGCCCTTTGAGTATCTTGAACTGGAGAAGATGCAGCAGCAACGCAACGACTTGAACTATGGTCAAAAAGTCAAGCTCAAGGACATCAATTTCCAGTTACAGGACGCGGGTCATATTCCCGGTAGCGCGATGGTTGATATGGAGATCAACGGCAAGAAGATACTCTATACGAGTGACTTCAACACTACCACCACAAGGATATGCAACAATGCAAAGATACCACGCAAGAAGTACGACGCGGTAATCATCGAGTCAACTTATGCTCTTCATGAGCACCCTGAGCGAAAACAGCTTGAGAAAGACTTTGTAAACGAGATAAAGTCCACCGTTAATCAAGGTGGAAAAGTCTTGATCCCAGCCTTCGCGGTTGGTAGAAGCCACGAGATGCTCAGCGTTCTTCACGCACACAAGTTCGACGGATATGTATTGCTTGATGGTATGGCTAGAGCGGTCAACAAGATAATGTTAGACTACCCTGAGTCAGTGAAAACACCAAAAACCTACGCAAACGCGGTGAGGAATGTACACGAGATCAGGGGCTGGAGAGACAGAAGACAAGCAGTACGCAAAGCAGATGTTATTGTCGCTCCAAGTGGGATGCTTCAGGGAGGCACAGTCATGTTCTATATGGAGAAACTGGCAACCAACCCACAGAACAGCGTCTACATCGTCAGCTTCCAAGTACCCGGTACCAACGGAGCCAAACTTCTAGAGACAGGCATGTTTCCAATCAAAGACAGGGACACAAAGGTCAATGCAAAGGTAAAGCACTTTGACTTTAGCAGCCACAGTGGTAAAACACCACTCCAAAAGTTCCTTAAAGGACTCAAGGGCAAGCCTGATATCTATGTGGTTCACGGCGAGGAGGAATCATGTGATTTCCTCGCAGAGTGGGTTCGAGATGAGCTTGACCTGAATGGTATCGCACCTAACATGGGTGACGAGTTCACAGTCTAGGCGTCTAACAAATCTTTTTTCCTTTTTATTCTCATCTTCTAGACTATTTATGCAAAATAGAAGTGAAAACCCCAGAAATAGTGCACCATCGGATATTTATTGAGGGATACAGCGCAACTACTAACCCATAATAACGGTTCAAGAGCCTGAACCCGGAGAGGTTAAGCGAAACCATTAAAACCAACCTTACTTTTGTATGTGGACGCGTGAAAACAATGCCAGTCGAGATAAAAGACAAGGAAAAATTCATTGAATTATCAGAGAAAGCCACAGAATGCAGGGTCAAGAAAAACAGCGATAGTACAAAGCTAAAGATCAGGACAGGCAAATACCTGTACACCATAAAGCTCGACCCCTCAGAAGCAGATGAGGTAGTTGGCAAGCTAAGCTGCCCAACTGTTGATATCGAATAAATTATTTATTGACTATTAGTATTTTAAAAAAGATAGAAATTGTAGAAAATAATTCTACTTTTTCTCTAGGTAGGCGATGTTGTTTACAACTGAGACTTCTACTTTGTCTTGTAGGTCTCTTGCATCAATTCTTTTCTTTAATTGTGTTCTGAGGTAGTTGGCGTCTTTTTCTGGCACTTCTACCTTAACTAGCTCGTGTTCACTTTTCATGAATGAATCGATGATTGGGTCATATTTGCTGCCTTTTCTATATTTTCTTGAAGGCTTTTTGCTGACTGGTTTTAAGTCGAATTTAACGTCACTCATATTATGCGCCTAATATTCTTTCATGTTATTTCAGTTATATAAGTTATTCTCGTAATTTTTTCTACAATGATAGTTACTCTCAAGTTGATAGAATAACTCTCACAAACAAAAAACAATAATCCTGTTTACACAGAAAATCACATTATAATATAGAAAAATAGGAGAATTAAAGACAAACTCGTTTAATGAGTTCCTTGTACGTCGCAACACCCTGCTCCATTTGCTCCAAGCTAATATATTCATCAGGAGTATGCGCCTGATCTATACTGCCGGGACCACAGATCACAGTGGGAATCCCAGCCTTTGTGTAGCTTACTGCCTCAGTATAATATGGAGCACCAACAGGTTCACTGCCAAGTATATCCTTGAGAATCTTCACAACTGGTGAATCAAGGGGTACATCTAACGGTATAGAAGCTCTGTGATCAATTATTTCCGCATTGAAATCTGGGTCTTTTTCAGATAGCTTCTTAATGATACCAATTAACCACTTTTTTGATGTCTCAGGTGCTTCGTGACCCGGTATGAACCGGAAGTTCAAGGCTAACTGTGACTGATCAGGGATAATGTTCTCTTTGAAGCCCCCGTTTATGATTGTACACTCGACAGTAGTTGGACCAAGCAGAGGATGTTGCTTTTGGTTCAACATCTTCTGTAAACCTCTTAGCTCCAGTAAGAAGTCAGCTGATTTCTGGATCGCGTTTATTCCAAGTTCTGGTCTGCTACTGTGAGCAGCCTTACCATGAATCATAACATGGGCTCCGCCTGCTCCTTTGTGGGCGGGTATTATTTTCATCATGCTGGGTTCACCGATAACACCAAAACTTGCATCCTTGGGTGTGACTAGTTTATCACTTATTACGCGGTCAACAAACCAGCCACCGGTATCCTCACCAGCGGTAAAAGCCAATGTTAGTTGTTTCTTGAAATCGTGGTCAAGAAGCTCTTCAGCTGCCTGAATCATACAAGCATCTGGACCCTTCATGTCACAGGAACCCCTACCATACAGGAAGCCATCTTTCACAACTGGCTCAAAGGGTCCTGATATCTTCCATAACTCAGGGTCACCAGCTAAAACTACATCAATGTGCCCGGATAATACTAAACCGGGTCCTTTACCTACACCATACTTTGCTATTATGTTTGCTCTACCCGGTTCGACAACCTGTAACTGGGTCTCGAAGCCAAGATCATCCAGATAAGCTTTAATCCACTCGGCGCAGGGCTGCTCCTGGGTGGGAGGCCCGCTTGTATCAAATTTAATTAATTCCTTCGCGATATCAACGGCTTTCAAATCGATTCAAACAGGAAAATGCCCCAATACTATTTCTGTCTCTTATACACATCTCCGAG
>CALGBN010000188.1 GCA_937877765.1 Candidatus Bathyarchaeota archaeon
AATGATACGGCGACCACCGAGATCTACACCGTCTAATTCGTCGGCAGCGTCAGATGTGTATAAGAGACAGCATTTTTTCACTTTTACTACTGTATTTCTACCGTGTTTCCACTCACTAAACAAGTTGCTTACCCTGGGTAAGCAACACCCTAGTTTTGCGCTTATTTTAACTTTTACGCTTTGAGCTTTGCGTTTTACGCTTGTTTTTTATACTCCTTTTCCCAGATTGGATCCATTACTTCTTTTAATTTCTCGTCATATTCAACCAATTTTTCAAAATACTCTCTTGAATTCTTTGCTTCTTCAGCAAACTGATCTTCTCCTTTAGCCTCTTCAGGTAAAATGATTTCTCGGAAATATTTATAGTGATCTCTAATTGAACAAGGCATCAGCCAATTTTGAATCTTCTCAGCTGGACAGCCATAGCCATATTTTCTCTGCCATTCTCTTCCTTTTTTAAAGAAATCAGAAACTAAAGCATCACCAAGAGTTTTTCCTTTTTGATAGAGATCATAGACATTATCAACATAGTAAGGAATGAAAACACAAGGAGTAATATTGCCATGCCAATCAATATAGAAATATCCTGAAGTTTCTCTGGCATAAGCAATACAGCCATTGGCAAGAACACCAGAGTTCCAGAAATCAGCAATTGGATATTTTCTTTGAAGCAGCTCTTCCCATTTTCGATAAAGTTTAACTCTTTCCTCTGGTGTTGGCATCAAATCAAAAACTTCTTTTCCTCTTCCAATGGGCATCAATTGGAAAATCCACATATAACTTGCGCCTTGCTCTTCAAACCAAAATTGATAAAATTCATCACTTAAAAGAGTCTTTAAATTTTTTCTGGTTGCCGTCACTGAAAGAGCATAAGGAAGACCAACTTCTCTTAAATAGCTGACCGCTTTCAAAATTCTTTGAAACACTCCTTTACCTCTTCTTTCATCAGTTTCCTCTTCACTTCCTTCAACTGAGATTTGAGGATAAGCATTGCCAAGTTCCGCTAATTTTTGCGCCACTTCTTTGGTAATTAAAGTTCCATTGGTATAGAAAATAATGAAAGTGTCAGGATATTTTGCAAAAAGATCAAAAATGGTTTTTCCTTGACTCTGATACATTAGTGGTTCGCCACCAGAAAAGACAATGAAACGATTTCCAAAAAGATCATGATTTTCTTCTAAAATTCGCTCGGCAATTTCAAATGGCATTGTAACGGCTGTTTCTGGAGAAGAAGCCGCATAACAGCCTTTGCATCTTAGATTACAAACCTGAGTTGGGGAAAGAGTAAGGAAAAGAGGAGGATAGATTCCATATTTTTCTTTAAAAGCTTCTTTGGCTTTTTTTATCTCTGGAATTTCTCCTCTGAAAAAATTATTTCTTCCTAAAACTTCAATCAGTTTTTCTAAAATAGAAGGAGAAATATAACCTTTTTCAAGATTTTTAAAACCTTGATGGAGGAAGGCTGAGAGCCATTGAAATTTTTTTTCTTGAACCGGGCGAGGAAATTCTTTGCTTTCAAGTAAAGCTTTTTTGGCTCTTTTTTCAAGTTGGGCTAAAAGAATTTTTCTTAAACGAGGTAAAACCCGCCCTCGGCTGTACCGAGCCTGGGGCAGTAGCACTCGCAGCAGCGTCCGCTGCAAAATATATGAAAAAAGAACCAGAAAAGATTCACCTAGAGTTATCAGGAAACATATACAAGAATGGAGCAAACGTTGGTGTACCCGGAACAAATGGGGGTACAGGAAACCCTCTAGCTTCTGTATTAGGTGTTTTAGCTGGTGACCCTGAGAAAGGGCTCAAGGCTCTTGAAGACATTACCATGGATGATGTTGTGAAGGCTCAGACGTTTGTTGATGCTGGTAGTGTGACACAGGAAGTGGCTATTGATGTTCCAAATGTTTATGCTCGGGTCACTCTGGACGCTGGTGACGAGAAGACGGTAGCCGTGTTATCTGGGCGTCACGATAACGTAGTGGAGGTATCTCGTAACGGTGAGGTGGTTTATAGCGGTGAATCCGCTGTTGGTGGGAAGAAAAAATCAGGCCATATAGCAGGATTAAAGGATCAGAACATGGCTAGCCTCTGGGAACTAGCATCAGGTATCTCCGATGAAGTAGCTGAATACCTCTTAGAAGGATCAGCCATGAACTTGGAGATCGCTGGACACGGCTTAGAAGAGCCATGGGGACTGGGCGTAGGCTACTATATCAACAAGATAAACGGTGATGATCTCCTCTACAAGATCAAGGCATACGCGGGAGCAGCTGCAGATGCGAGGATGGGTGGAGGGCCATGGCCTGTTATGAGTAGCGCTGGAAGCGGGAACCATGGAATCACGGCAATACTGCCTCCGACTCTATACGCCAAGGCGCACGGTAAATCTGAGCGAGAACTAGCTGAAGCATTAGCTCTTAGTCACCTTGTTACACGTTATATCAAGGTCTACACTGGTTTGCTGACACCTATTTGTGGATGCGCGGTAGCGGCTGGAGCAGGAGCTACGGCAGCTATCACCAAACTAGCTGGTGGAACCCCAAAGCAGGCTGAGGTGGCTGTCGCTGGTTTGATGGCTAGTTTGATGGGTATGACCTGTGATGGCGGTAAGGGTAGCTGTGCCTTCAAGGTGTCTACGGCTGCTGGTGAAGCGTATCTTTTTGCATTGATAGCGTTGATGGGTGGTGGTGTGAATCAGACTCAGGGTATTTTGAAGCCTGACTTGGTTTACGTCTCTAAGGTGCTTGGCGAGATCAGTGACAAAGGTATGACCGGTATGGATGAGACTATTCTCAAGGTCATTCAGCGAGAGTAACCATTCAGGTTATACCTCGCCCCTCCCAAGTTTTTATTGAGTATTATGAAAGTAGTTGCTATTCAGACAAGCCCAAACCATGATGGTTTGACAGCCGAGACCGCGAAAAGAGTAATCAAGGGACTGGAATCTGCTGGGCATGAAGCCGAGTTGTTTAACCTGAATGACCTGATTATCAAGAAGTGTAAGGCATGTGAGACCGGCTGGGGACAGTGCCGCAGAGATGGTACCTGTATTCTTGAGGATGATTTCGCTATGCTTGTGGATAAGCTGGTTGAGGCTGATGGTTTGGTGTTCACTACCCCTGTTTATTGGTGGGATATCAGTGAGTCGGCCAAGACGTTCCTAGATAGGTTGAGGCGTTGTGAGACTTATCATGGGTTTAAACGCTTTAATGAAAAACGGTATATTGGTATTGCTTGTGCTGGTGGTTCTGGTAATGGTTCGACTCGTGCGTTGAACCTGCTTGAGGAGTATCTGAAGCGGATAGGTTTCAAATTGTATGACCATGTCACTGTGACTCAGTGGAACAAGGCTCACAAGTTGCCCATGCTTGAGGAAGCAGGCAAGGGTTTCTTCCCCTAGACTCATTTTATCCTATTGTTTTAATAATCGTGGAGGCTTCTTTCAACCAGTATGCCCATCGAGAACTATTTGTTGCCTGGAGAGAAGATACTGTTCTGGAGCGATTTTCTGGTAACTCATGGCGATGGTAAGTACAAGATTTACATCACAAATCTACGGTTATTATTGTATAACGAGTCTGGATTGCTCTTCAAGAAAGAAGAGATAATCACCGAGGCTTTCCAGCAGATCACAGGGCTTCAGTTTACAGAACAGGGTACCCTCAGTAAACGGGGTATACTGAAGTTCGCTAGTAACAAAGGTGAGGTGTTATTGGAGGGTCCTGTGAATGGGATGCGTGGGTTATTCAAAGCAATACAGAAACAGACTATCGATCCTTATCCTACGCATCGTCTGGATGAGCCTGAGTATAAGTAGTCTCATAAATAGCCTACACTATGTATTCTTATGGTAAAACCTGAACGTGTTTTTATCTCCATTGATATGGAGGGAATTAGTACAATCGTAGACTGGGAGGAAGTTGGGAAAGACACCAGCGAGTACCAGTACGCACGAAAGATAATGGTACAGGACTTAAACGCAGCCATCGAAGGTGCTTTGGATGCTGGTGCTAAGGAGATTATGGTCTCTGATGCTCATGGTAGAATGAGGAATCTGCGTCCTGAGGATGTTCATGAGGCTGCTGTGCTTACACGTGGTTCTCCGAAGCCTGATAGTATGATGGAGGGTATCTCTGAGGGTCATGATGCTGCTATGTATGTTGGTTATCACAGCATGAAGGGTACATTGAAGGGAGTTTGTGCGCACACCATCAGCGGTAGCACCGTGCAGCGTGTCTGGTTCAATGGACGTGAGACCGGGGAGTTTGGTATGAACAGTGCGCTTGCAGGCTACTATGGTGTGCCGTCTGTGATGCTTGCAGGTGATTATGCTGCTACACAGGAGGCAGAGGTATTTGTTCCCGGTATCACCACTGCTACTGTGAAATGGGCGAATGGACGATACGGCGCAAAGTGTCTTCACCCAAAGAATGCCGCTAAACTCATTAGAGCCAAGGCGAAGGAGGCGCTTACTAAAAAGTTCCCAGAGCCTAGAGTGATTAATGAACCTGTTGAGATTAAGCTAGAGTTGACGAACGCGGCTATGGCTGATTTGGTTATGTTGATTCCGGGTTATGAGCGGGTGAATGGTGTCACAATCAAGGCGGTTTACGATACTTACCCAGTGGCGTTGAGTGCACTCCGAGCAGGAATATACCTAGCGGGTAATATCCTGCGTCGATAAACCCAATTTTTATCATATCCTATAAGCCGCGGGTACGCGACTATTTTATGCCGAAACCTTCAGACAAGGAGCTACGCGAGAAACTTACCCCAATACAATATGAAGTTACCCAGAAAAACGGTACAGAACCACCTTTCAAAAACCCATACTGGGACAACAAGAAGGAGGGAATCTATGTTGATGTGGTCTCAGGTAAGCCTTTGTTTTCTAGTTTGGATAAGTTTGAGTCTGGCTGTGGTTGGCCTAGCTTCACGAAGCCCATTGATGAGAAGAATATTGAGCGTAAGACTGATTTGAGTCATTTTATGGTGCGTACCGAGGTGCGTAGTAGTGACTCTGATAGTCATCTGGGTCATGTTTTCCGTGATGGCCCTAAGCCGACTGGGTTAAGATACTGTATCAACAGTGCAGCGTTGGAGTTTATACCAAAGGAAAAACTAGAAGAACGTGGATACAGTGAGTATCTACGGTTATTTAAGTAGTGCAAAGAAGGTAAACACCTTACACCATCTTTTTTAATCGGGGTCTCCCGAAACCTTGTAGAATGCAAGGTCAACGAAAACCAGTATTATATGTTGGATTACTGATTGTAGCACTTGTTGCAGGTTACTTAATTTATGATAACTTCTTCAAACCATCCTCACTAAAGGGAGATATAGGAATTCAAACCGGAAACATGCTTCTTGATGAGACAATACCAAACATTGATGGAAGTAGTAGTGTCAAATTTAGCGATTATCGGGGGAAGATACTTGTGATTGACTTTATGGCGCCTTGGTGTGAGCCCTGTAAGGCTCAGATCGATATTCTCAATTTGGTTGAATCTGTTGAGGGCGTTGAGGTGATGAGCATAAATATTGACCCCAACTACGATATGGAGTTCCTCTACGGATTCGGTGAAGAAGAGGGAATTACTTGGTTTTTCGGTTCAAGCCCAGATAGCGCCGTTGATTTTGAGGTCTCAGCAATCCCAACAATACTCATTGTTGATCAGGAAGGCTTGATTGCTTACCGAGGATATTATACAACAGTAAACCAGTTTGATACTATCCTATCCGAGTTGGTCAACTGATGGAGATTGCTAGCCTTAGCCTAGCCTTTAGCGCAGGACTATTAGCAGTACTTGCTCCATGCGCTTTACCTATGCTGCCAAGCTTTGTATCCTTCTTCATGAACACAGAGGAAAAGAAAAAAAGCCTTGCCTCAGCGTTAGGTTTTGGTGTGACTACGGTTGCCGGTTTCTTGACAATATTTTTAGCGATTGGTATATTGCCTAGTTTCGCTGTGAACGTGGTAGCGAGTAAGATCAGCTTGGTTTCACCGTTTATTGGGGTGATCTTGGTTATTCTTGGTCTTGGGCATCTGTTTACTGATATTTTCTATAATCTGCCTGTATTGAGGACGGCTGTGCCAGAGGGAAGAGGATTCAAAGCCTTCTACCTGTATGGACTGGGTTATGGGGCGGCTTCAATGGCTTGCAGCTTCCCGGTTTTCGTTTTACTGGTGCTTCAATCAGCTACAGCAGGAGGATTTCTTTCGATAATTTTTATGTTTCTTGCTTATGGACTGGGCGCTGCGGCGGTGCTTGTACCATTGACGCTTGCCTTGACGTTTAGCAGGGAGATTATCTATCAGCACTTGATGGCTGTCTTGCCTCATATGAAGAAGATCAACGCTGCGATACTGATTCTCGCAGGCGCTTACATGATCTACTATGGGTTAGCCTAAAGGTTATAGCGACTTTTATCAACCATTACTCATGGTTAAGATAGTTCTCGTGGGAGCCGGAAGCAGCGTATTCGGGTACAATAGTGTTCTCGACGCGGTGAATATTCCGGCTCTTCATGGCTCCGAGTTGATGCTTCATGACATAGATGAGCAGCGCCTCAAGACAATGACTGGGCTGGCTGAGAGGATGAACCGTGAAGCAGAAGCAGACCTGATGATCAATCATGCTATCAACCAGGAGGAAGCTCTAGAAGACGCTGACTATGTTTTGATGTCCATCGAGGTTGACAGGATGAACCGGTGGAGACTGGACTGGGAGATACCCTATAACCATGGCATTAAACAGGTTATCGGGGAAAACGGTGGACCCGGAGGACTATTTCACACTTGGAGAAACATACCCCCCGTACTGGACATCGCGTATACCATGGAGGAGGTATGTCCAGACGCTTGGCTACTCAATTATACGAATCCTGTACCCCGCCTCTGTATGGCGATAAACCGATATACGGACATCAAAACCGTGGGGCTCTGTCATGAGGTGGAACATCAGCTACAACGATTAGCGCCCATGATGGGGGTACCCACAGCCATCATAGATGCTGTCTCCTGTGGACTAAACCATTTCAGTTGGTACAAAGAGCTACGGTTGAAGGATGGAACAGACGCATACCCGATGCTGGATGAAGCACTAAAGAAAGCGAAAGGTTTCCAGCCCCTCTGCAGAGCCATGTACAGACAGTTTGGGCTCTACCCTTCAACCGATGACAACCACCTAGGAGAATACCTCGCATATTCATGGGAGGTAACCCCAGAAAAAGCACGTGGATTAAACTGGATAAACCGCTGCGATGACCTGTCTCTTATACACATCTCCGAGCCCACGAGACCTCTCTACATCTCGTATGCCGTCTTCTGCTTGAAAA
>CALGBN010000189.1 GCA_937877765.1 Candidatus Bathyarchaeota archaeon
ATGATACGGCGACCACCGAGATCTACACCGTCTAATTCGTCGGCAGCGTCAGATGTGTATAAGAGACAGGTCAATATTGTATTCCTTTATCATTTCAATGGACTGGCTGCGCATTGTCTCAGTGTCTAGCAGCAAGCCTTTGCTGTATTGTTTGTAGTCTCTGAGCATCAGGTTATCAAGCGCCCTCATATCAGGCACACTGCCCCTGTGAATCCTGTCCTCAGGTATATGCGCGACGCCTATCTCATCTATTTGCCCCGGCGTCAAACCAGAAATATCAATACTATTGATCTTAACCTCTCCGCCGGTCTTTTTCCTGAGCCCAGTTATTATTTCGACAAGTTCCCTTTGTCCATTTCCGGAAACTCCTGCAACACCTAGTATCTCGCCTCCACAAACCGATAAGCTAAGTCGATCGATCGCTAATAGTCCTGAGTCATCGAATGCTTGTAAGGCGTTGATTTCTAATACTGGTTCGGCTGGGCATGCCTCTGATTTCTCTACTCTGAATAATACGTCTCTTCCAACCATGAGTTTGGCGAGACTTTTTTTGTCTACTGTTTTCGTTTGTACGGTGTCCACGTTTCTGCCTTTTCGTAAAACCGTGACAGTGTCGCTGAACTTCATCACCTCGTCCAGCTTGTGGGTGATGAATATGATGGCGATGCCTTCTTGTTTCATTAACTGAAGAGCGTTAAACAGTGTCTCTGTTTCCTGTGGTGTCAGTATGCTCGTGGGCTCATCCAGTATGAGTACCTTGATGTCTCTGCAGAGAACTTTGATGATCTCGACTCGTTGCTGTTCCCCCACAGATAACTCCCAGATATACGCATCTGGGTCAACATTCAGCCCATATCTTTCTGAGACTTGTTTGATGCGTGCCTTTACCTCGGGTAACGGGAATAACGAGTTATCACATCTGAGCCCTAAGGCTATGTTCTCAGCCACTGTGTGACGTTTTACCAGTCTAAAGTGTTGGTGTACCATTCCTATCTTGAGGTCGATGGCGTCACGTGGGCTATTGATCTCAACATGGTTGCCTTCAAACTTGACTGTGCCCTTGTCTGCCTTGTATAGCCCATAGAGAATATTCATCAAGGTGGTCTTGCCTGCGCCGTTCTCCCCCAGTAGACAATGTATCTCACCGGGTTCAGCTGTGAAATCCACTTTTTCAAGGGCAGTGATGTTCGGTGGAAAATACTTGCTTATATTTTTCATCTCTATGAGTGTCATGCCTGAACCCCTACTGATAATGCAATTCTGTATCGATGATTGCTAAAAATATATTGAAAAGAAAAAATGGGGATTATGAGACTGGCACCGATCCGACAATATTGTCGACGTACCAATCAATAGTCCATATATCATCGTGGCTTGCACGCTGTCCCTCAGCGAACCTCAATGTACCCTCATTATCATAGATGGGTCCATCGAATGGGTCGAAGAGAACAGTCTCCTCCATCATCTGCTCAAGTCTGACATAGACAAGGTCATAGACGCTTATCTCACCGAGAATAGGGTCCTCTACCATGTATGCCTTCAACTCATCCTCAAAGATTGGGTTGATGGGTGTCTCTAGGTCTCCGCCAAGAGTACAAGCACCATGCTTAAGCATCCACCAGTAGTCCACATCCTCAAGGTTCTCATTGGTGTAAACACCGCTGTAGATCTTTGAGAATATGTCCTTGTAGATTACGCCCCAGTCAACCATTTGTCCACTGACAACGGTCTCTGGACCGAACTCCAGCATAGGGCTGTAGTGAGCGAAGGTATAGATCTGTTCTCCCTGCTCTGTGTGGCTCTGTCCTACCTGTATGACAGCTGGGCTGTCCTCTGTGAAGGCAAGTGCGTCAACTCCATCAGCGATCATGGCTTCAGCTGCCTCTGTGGCTGCTGTTGGGTCATACCAGCTGTAGATCCATCTTACCTGAACCTCAGCATCAGGATTGGACTCCTTTACGCCAAGCGCGAATGCGTCAATGTGGCGAACTACCTCTGCTGTTGGGAATGCTCCGACATAGCCAACCTTGTTGGTCTTTGTCAGTGCTCCAGCCATCAATCCATTCAAGTAGTAGAGTTGATGGAACTCAGCGAAGTATGTACCAAGGTTTGCGGCCCTCTGGTATCCGCTACAGTGCCAGAAGATTTTATCTGGGTATTTTGCCGCTGATGTTACTGTATCATCCATGTAGCCAAAGCTTGTGGTCAGGATGACATCATAGCCTTCCTGCACGTATCTGTCGATGTACCTTGTGCTGTCGCCCTCTGGGACTGACTCAGCGTAGGTTGTCTCCAGCCATGGGAACTGCTCAACAACCGCCTGCCTTCCCATCTCATGGGCGTGGCTCCAACCATAGTCCCCTATGGGTCCTACGTAGATGAATGCAGCTTTGAAGGTCTCTCCAGCCTGAAGCTCCTCAACCTGCGCCTGTAGGTCTGCTACCTGCGCCGTGAGGGTTGCTACTTCTTGTTGAAGTTCCTCGTACTCGGCATCAGGTATCCCTCCACCGGGTACTGTTGGTTTTAGCATGTATCCGGCGCCTGCGCCGATGAGTAATCCGACGATGATAAGAGCTATCGTTGTTGTTGAAAATTGTGATTCACTCAACTTTTATTCCTCTATATTCTAGGCAATTCCGCCTCGAATAACATGCACTGGTTGTTTTATTATAAAAAACATGTAGTTTATACAGTTATTATATACCCTGAATTTTAACATAAAAAGAGCAAAAAAGAAGAAGGGTGTTTACTCCCCGATGACCTTATGCTTTAGAGTTCCAATGGGCTGGATCTCGCACTCTAGAACATCACCGATCTGCAGGAATCCTTCTGGACCCCAGCTATGAGCAACACCAGCAACGGTACCCGTGGCAATAACATCACCAGGTTTTAGTGTTGTTCCATTACTCAGATATTCGATTATTCTTGGAATCTGGATGATCATATGCTCAAGGGTATTGTTTTGGCGCTCCTTGCCGTTGACTCTGGTTTGGAGTCTAAGAGGAGGATTATAGGGGCTGTCTCTTATACACATCTGACGCTGCCGACGAATTAGACGGTGTAGATCTCGGTGGTCGCCGTATCA
>CALGBN010000190.1 GCA_937877765.1 Candidatus Bathyarchaeota archaeon
AGCAGAAGACGGCATACGAGATGTAGAGAGGTCTCGTGGGCTCGGAGATGTGTATAAGAGACAGCTGGGATTATGTGTTGCTCTTGGTGATGTTGCTGGTGATGAATGGCTTGTTTATCGCTATTCCGTATGTGTTGACGAATTATCTCGGCTTGAATGGTTTGCTGTTTAATGTGGTAGAGTCCGTGATACGTCTAGGGTTGTTCATGGGATACCTCTTCACCATCAGTCAGTGGGGCGAGGTAGCACGAGTATTCCAATACCACGGCGCAGAACACAAGGCAATCAACGCCTACGAAGGGGGTAGTAACATGGAGATAAACGACGTAGCTAAGTACCCGAGACTCAACCCAAGATGTGGCACATCATTCATGTTCTTTACAGTGCTTACAAGCATCGCGTTATTCGCTTTGATACCGAGAACCAATTACTTGCTGAGCTTAGGATACAGATTAGCTTTGATCCCAGTGATAGCGGGGGTTAGCTACGAGTTGTTGAAGCTTAGCGACAAGTACCGTAACTCGGCTTTGATGAAGATGTTGATAGCACCCGGTTTATGGTTCCAGAGACTCACAACAAAAGAGCCTACCGAGGATATGCTTGAGGTTGCAGTTAAGGCGCTTCAAGAGGTTAAGGCTCAAGAGTCAAAGATGGAATAAAATACTCAACCAGCGAATACTATTTTATGAAACCCGATTTTGGCGCCTTTATCCCACCTGAAGGACACTCATACCCGGATATCAAACAAATGGCAATGCGAACTGAGGAACTAGATTACCATAGCATATGGCTCAGCGATCACCTTCACGGAATGTATGAGAGCCAAGCAGCTCCCAGATACGAGTGCTGGACACTCGGAACAGCACTTGCCGCTATCACAAACAAGGTAAAATTCGGGCAACTAACAATGGCAACACCGTTCAGAAACCCCGCGTTGACCGCAAAGATGGCTGCTACCCTCGACAACATCACTGATGGACGCGTAATCCTCAGTATTGGAGCCGGCTGGCACAGAGACGAGTTCAAGGGATATGGGTATGACTTTGGCTCCGTTGGGAGTAGATCAACGAGGCTTGAAGAGGCAGCTAGAATAATCAAACATCTCTGGACCGAGGAATACACTAGCTTTGAGGGAAAATACTACAGCCTCGATGGTGCCTACTGTAACCCTAAGCCGGTTCAAGACCCTATGCCATTGATGATAGCCGGTGACGGTGAGAAAAGAACCCTCAGAACAGCCGCAAGATACGGTGATATGACGAATTATTCTGAGTGGACAGGAACACCGGAGGCGTTCAAATCAAAAACAGAGATCCTACTCAAACATTGTGAAAAAGAGAACCGTGACCCTGATGAGATCACTAAGACGTGGGCAGCCTTCGTGTTCATAGATGAAATAATGGAGAAGGCAACAGAAAAGATGAATAAACGCTTTGAAGGCATAACATGGACTCAACCCGGCAGAGGACTCGTAGGCACCCCTGAGTCTATCCGACAAGACATCTACAAGTACATGGAGGCGGGGGTTGAAATGTTCATTCTCAGCTTCCTAGGTGGAGAATGGGATAAAGAGGCCACTCTTTTCAAAGAAGAGGTAATCTCAAACCTTTAGCCTAATTATAGCTTGGGAGAATATCCCTTGCGAATTGTCTGATATCCTCAACCATTGTTTCCCTATGAAAGGCTACGTTACAGTAGCTGCACTCCTTCTCCTCGGAATCAGCTATTATCCGCTCATATACATCAGCCCTGTATGGCTCCTGTGCACCCATGATACCTCCCATGAACTCGATCTCATCAACTCGTCCAGCCTCAGCAGCAGCATTCAAAACGATCTCTTTCATATCATAGAATCGGTGGCTCTGCCAAGGTGGAACATAACATATGTCGCCCTCCCTGCCTGTGAGTCTCAGCATCCTGTTACCTGAGCTACCGAAGAGTATCTTTGGATGTGGTTTCTGAACGGGCTTTGGTTGGAGTACCGCCGCTTCAACATCATAGTAAGCTGATTTATGGGTAACCTCATCTTCTGTCCAGAGGCGTTTGATGATACTCAGCGCCTCAATTGTCTTGTCTACACGTTTCTTAGTGTTCAACCACTCACTATATCCCCTGAACTCAACCTGACTCCAGCCAGCACCAGCGCCTAGAACCACCCTTCCCCCAGATAATATATCAAGGGTTGAGAGGCGTTTTGCTAGTAGCCCCGGGTGCCTGAACGGTAAAGGAGTAACCAGAGTACCTAGATGAATATTCTCAGTCCTACCAGCAAGATAGGTGAGAGTCGTCCATGTCTCAAGAGTATAGTATGGGTTGCCCATACTGTGCCCGATCTCCTGCCCCCACATATAATGGTCGGGCATGAGAACGCCGTCTAAGCCTTGTTTATCCGCCTCGATGACACCGTTGATTATGGACTCACGGTTTTCAGCGAGGTTTCCTAATCCAGTTAAGAAAAATTTCAAAATAATCAATAAAGGGAATGGTTGCTTAAAACC
>CALGBN010000191.1 GCA_937877765.1 Candidatus Bathyarchaeota archaeon
GGTAGGTCTTTCATGTTCTTCGCCTCAATTGCAACAGTAACCACTGGCTCACTGTAATGTCTTATCTCCTCAAATGGTGTCATAGGAATCGATGATGCTGTGGTTCCAACTATGGCATCCTTCAAACCAGTGACTGCCACTATATTACCTGCTGGAACCTTCTCCACATCAACCCGCTCTGGACCCATATATATGCTGACTTGCTGAACTCTATCAACTTTATGAGTGCCAGAAATATGAAGGTCAACTCCCTTTTCAATCGTTCCAGAAAACAATCTCCCGCTTGCAACTTCTCCAGCATGCGGGTCAACTTGTATATCAGTTATCATGATGTCTGGAAGGTTGCACAGCACCTGAAGGCTGTAATCGATAACAAGGAGTTCGAAAAGTTCACGGATGACAGAAGCACTGTCACCTAATCCCATTTATCCGTTATTGAACCACTTTTTTGCTTCTAAAACCCGTTAAGGTAACGGTTTTTGTCATATATCAAAGACGGATCTGGGTGTTTCTGGGGCTTCTTTTATTGAAATAAGCTGCTTTCGGGTTTTTCTGGGGGTACCCCCTCCCCTTTTTTAGGTTAGGTTTCTAATACCTTTTCTAGCAGTTTTTCTGCTCGGTCTGTGTTGAAGACCGCGCACTCGCAGCATTTTCCCATTATTTTTGCTGCTTGTTTAGGGGTGAGTTTTCTCATTCTTACCTGTTCCATCATCTTATGGATATAATTGAAGGATACCATTCCGTGCCCACAGAGTGAGTTAATCTCAAGCACATCACGCTCAGGTAGCCTATCCTTGGCGCCCCAAAAGCCGAGACTCTGCTCGACGCTATGACGTACAATACCGTTCTTGCCGCAGCACTCATGGACGCCTTCAAGCAAGCCGCTGACATTGATGCTTATGCCAAGGTCAGCCTCAATTAGTTCTGCTATTACTTTTTGGAGTGTGTCTACGTCTGTGAAGACTGCTCCGCTTGTTGATCCATCCTTGAGGTTAGTGATGAGATCGTTGAACTCGACATCGTCTTGAAGCACTGTACCGTATTTGCTGCTGCCTATGTTGATGGGTCCATGCTTGTTGCATATCTTGAGGAACTCGTGTATCTTTGGTGCTGTTCCCGGTTTGATCTCCTTGGCTATACTCGTAAAGATAACATAGTCACCTTTCAGATCCTCTAGTTTGCCCTGTCTATGAAGTGTGTTAGTCATGCTGTTTCCTCCTTGAACAATGGTCTCCCGAGACCTAGATTCGTCTTACCATTGAGCGATAACTTGTATCCTGCTTTCTCGACCCACTGCTGATGAGGTACCGAGCCATCTGAGAGACATTTTGATGCTACGCCGACTGAGAAAACGGTGTCAAGCTCGGTTTGAATATCTTCAAGGGTCTGAAGATACTCGGGTATCCGTTCAAGCTTGGTTTTAACCTCGATAATAGCTGAGAGTACCTTTTCATCAAGCACCTCGTCCCTAATTTTCCCTGTCTTTGAGTCAGTCATTAACTGAGTTACTGGGTTGAATTCCTCAAAGTGAGGCTCCAGAGGACTCAACGCCATCGCCACCTTCTCAACATCCCTAAAATAGGCGCCTGTACCGGGACGCCCAAGCTCAATTACTATTCCAGCATCACCTGTACGTAGCCTACCAGTGATATCGTTTGTCTTGATCTCCTCGGTGCCTCTTCCACCGACGCCTGTTCCGGCGTGTACTACTGTGGGGTCACTGAAGGCTGCTCGTAGGCTTCTCGGGTACTCAAGTTCTGGTGGGGTTAATGCTCCAGTGGGGCATACGTCTGGTGGAGCCATGTGTTGAAGACTAAAGAAACTCAGTATTCCCCGTACAATACGCACAAGGATTGGGGGATATCCCTCGTTTCGAAGTAGTCTGTAACAGGTTGAGCATTCAACGCATTTGTCTTGGTTTACAATAGATTTGCCGTCAGTGTCTAAAGATATGGCTTCCATAGGGCAAACTGGGTGACAGTTGCCACAGCCTACACATTTTGTTTTATCGATCTCCATAGAAACTCACAGGTACTAATGGTGTATTGATGGATATGATACTTACCAACTCTTTCTACGAAACAAGGTTAAGCACCCAGAACCATCAGTAAGCAGATGAGACTCAGGTACGCGTTTCTTGTTCTATTATTCATTGGCACGAGACCTGTCTCTGCTTACAACTATGAGATGACTTGGAGCTACCAGAACAACGGAGACACAGCTTACAACATGAGCCAGAAAGACCTCGGAGCACCCGTCTTCCCAGATACCCCGTATCAGACAGTATCCATGGAGACGAGTTTTGAAGGCAAATTGGTTGAATTAGAGTCCGGTTTCTTGAAAATGGTACCATTATCACCGGTATTGGTACCAATAGACGAGACCTACACAATCACCGCGACCTACCAGATAGAATCATTGCCGAGAACTGTTCCATCACTGAGTAAACAGCTAGCCGAGACCTCAGAAGAGATACCGATTGATTTACTGGATTACACTCAACCAAATGCTCTTTATCCTGATAACAAGGAGATCACGGAACTCGCTACCAGTATTACGGAAGGGGAAGAGACGGTTTACGGGAAAATATTAGTGTTAATTGACTGGTTTGAGGCGAACTCATCCTATATTGTAACCGAGGAGCCGAAACGCCCAGAATACATGATACGAGACCCGAGAGGAGACTGCGACGACTTGTCTCTTCTCTTCATAACAATGTGTAGAAGCCAAGGCATACCAGCGTATCTTCAAGCGGGTGTGGTGTTCAGCAAGTCCTTGGATATTGATGAGACTGATTGGGATGGGCATTATCATTATGTGTTTGATGGCGCTGGGTGGCATGCTTGGGCAATGGTGTATATTCCGCCTTGGGGTTGGCTGCCGGTTGACTTGACTATGCTTGGGGGTATGAGTTCATCTGAAGCAATCACTGAGGCATTCTATTGGTACCAATACACGGTTGTCGCTTGGAACATCACAAGCCACGACTACATAATGGACGAGACCAATCAACGTGAAGCCCTAACCGAGTCTAACATTGTATTCACTCAGATAGACAAGCTAATTGTTGAGGAAAAAGAAGAAAAACCATACTTGTTGTATGGTGTGGCTATCGTCTTTGTTGTTGTCTCGTTTGCGGTTAGGCTGAGGGTTTCCCCTGAAGCTTAGACCGAGCTTCATTGATGATGGATACAGTCTTTGTTCTCCACGCATCAAATCCTTCCGGTGTCTCGGGGTAGTCTAGATAGTGGGCTTTGATCTGTTTCATCATGGAGTGTGTCAATCTGAGGTTGTTTAGCAGCCCCATGCGTTGGATGCCTCTGAATACCCTGCTGGCTACGTCAGAGATGTTGATCTCAAACTCTTCACCATAACCCGCCGCCATCAAGTCATCCTCCTTTAACAAACCATACTTCATACCATAGTCGATGTCGGTGTTGTCAGTGGCAATCAGGAACCTTCTGAATATGTCTAGGCTCGCCTGCTTTAGACCATAATTGGTCATAAAGTGATGAGCATAACTCCAGAGTCCAGCCTTTGTGAAATCATTGGTGTTCAACGAGTCGAGGATAGCTTCACCAGCAAAGACTCCACTTTTCATTGATGGACCGATACCGCCACCATGTATGGGGTTTACTAGGCTTGCCGCGTCACCGATGAGCATCACTCCGTCGCCTACAAGCTGGTCCAGTGGCCTGCGTGTGGGGTCGAAGCCCCCGCCCATCTTGAGTGTCTCGCTGCCTTCAAAGAGTGGACGAGATGCAACGTGTTTGAAGAACAAGTCCTTGGGGCTTGGGAAGTTGCCTTCCATGTAGACGCCGAGACCAACGTTGATTCTGTTCTCGCTTGTGGGGAATATCCAAGTATAACCGCCTGGAGTCTTCTCCTGGTTCAAGTATATCTCGCAGTAGTTCGTGTCATCTGGCATTTTCTTTACTCTGCGTATCTCACGGTAGCATAGCTCTACGTCCTCGTTAGCTATATCCTGTGTGAACCCCATCTGGGGTAGCTTTTTACGGAGTACGCCGTGGAAACCGCTGGCATCAATGACTACCTTGCTACGTAGTTCAACCTTCTCGGTTCCTTTCTTTGCTACTATGCCGGCGACTGCACCGTTCTCCATTATGGGCTCCATAAACATAGTAGAGTCCATCAGCTCTGCGCCTGCGTCCAAGGCTTTTCCAAGAAGCCATTGACCAAACAGAGTCCTGTCCAGCATGAAGCCCATGAACTCTTTGTCGGCTGCCGTGAACACGGTCTCCTCGTCTGGTGAATAGATCTTGATTCCCTTGACCTTGTACTCGAAGGCTCCGTTGTCTGGTGTTCCGAGTTTTAGCTCGGTAACATGGTGTTCTCCTACTACGTCTCCACAGACCTTGTCGCCTATGCTTGGCTTTGGTTTGATGTCCACTAGGAGGACGTCTGCGCCTCCATTGGCGAGGGTTTGGGCTGCCATTGTGCCGCCTGTACCTGCACCAATTATGATTGTATCATATTTCTCCATTAGATATCACTTAGTGTAACTATTACACTCGGTGTACCGAGTAAACTCTTATAAACCTAGAAGTGAGCCCAAACACACCAAGTGAACCAAAAGTGACCACCCCCCTCACACTCAGCACCGAACTACGCAGACTAGTGGAACAAAGAATACAGAAAACACTGACAGGAATCCAAGAAACCATCAATATGATGAGCGAAAACTATGATATGAGCCCAGAGGAGATCAAAGCCAATCTCGAAGTCCTTGAAAACAGCTTCAACATCCTCTTCCAGAAATGGAACCTAGGCATCCTCTACACACTGACACTGAAGAACGCTATCGGTTTCAGCGAGTTAAAGCGGATACTGGGGGTTAATTCAAGGACTCTTTCGGATAAACTCAAACTGTTAACCGAGAACGGGTATATTGATCGTAATGTGATTGATGATACACCGCTACGAGTCGAATACTCTGCTACCGAGAAGGGAAAAAACACGGTATTATTGGCTCTACCCTTGTTGTACTCGACCATCAGTGATAAAGTCTAACCACTCGGATTCATAAACCACCACACATTATACCGCCTATGTCGCGAGTCGCGGTTGTAAGAGGCGAAAGAGCCTTAGAGCCAGTCTACAGAGCAATGACTCTAATAGACTACCATGAACCCCTTGAACCCTACGACGCGGTGCTAATCAAGGTCAACCTAATCACAAGTCACACCTACGAAACAGGCATCACCACAGACCCCATCGTAGTAGAAGCCGTCATCAACAAAGTACAGGAACTCGACAAACAAGCCCTCGTGGTTGAAACAGAAGGCGGGATCACATCACCTGACACAGCCATCCACGAGACAGGCATGATGGAGATCATAGAACGTCTCGGAGCCGAGTACGTGAACATGAGGAAACTTGAGACAAGGTTGAACTCACAGTCGAGAACCCACAGCGTTATTGTACAAGTAGAGAAACTCTAACCGAGTTCTTGGCTGAGTTGGGCGAGCATTACGAGTACTTTTAGTCCCTTGGTGGTTAATACATAGTCCTTGTTTTCCGTCTGATAGACATACTCGGCTTCGATAAGCTTCTTCAAATGATACAATAATTGTCCACCTTCGAGACCAGTGCTCGTTGATAGGTCCGTGAACCGGTTTTCGCCCCGATAGATACTTTGCAGAATTTGGATGCGTGTCTTGTTGCTGATGGGATTCACTATGGAGTCATTGGTAAGCTCGGGGTTCAACTGATCTATGGTCTGGTTATTGCTGCCGAGGGCTACTGCGGGTGACTCTATGAGCCTGAGTTGGCTGATCAATCGCTTATTGGATTCCAGTAACTGGGTTTGACTCTCAATACACCCCACACAGCGGATCCTTTCCTCTTTCTGGAACTGGTTTCCTATCTGGGAGAGTTGTTGCTGCGCGTTTTCCAGTGCCGTGTAGGCTTGTGGGAAGTTTCCGGCTTCAAGGTGTTGGAGGTATGGTGCCTGTATCTGGTTCATCTGTGATTTGCAGAACGCTTCCTCGTTTGGTCTGTTGCAGTTGAGGTTCTCCACGAGGTCTTGGCTTGTTTTTTTAACGTACTCGATGATGGTTCGGTTGTAGTTGAGGGCGACTTGTTTGTTTACTTCGTTCTCTATGACCTCTAGTCGTTGTCGTATCTCGGCTCTGAACTTGTTCATCTCAAGTCGTAGCTCTTTGACCTCTTCATCCAACCTCATAGGTAAATTATTTTACCCCCTGAGTTAAATAACTTACCCTAGGTTGTTTGTTTGGTGAAACAATTGAAACTACCAACAGACCTAGAATCAATATTCAAGAAACAAGCAACCCTCAGCCTCGCAACAGCAGACCCGACAGGCAAACCCAACAGCAGCTATGTACGCTTCTGGTGGATACAAGGCGACAAGATAATGCTCATCAACAACTTCATGAACAAAACACGCAGCAACATGGAAAAAACAGGATGGGCAAGCGTCTCAGCCTACGATATGGAGACCCACAAGGCATACCAAGTCAAAGGCAAGGTCGAGTTCAAGACCGCTGGACCAGAATACGAGCAGGGAAAAGCCATGGCGCAGAAGTTCCACGAGCAAAGCGGCATGATGCTACCAGCAAAGGAAGCAGTAATACTCACACCAAGGGAGATATACTATCTGCAACCCGGACCAGATGCTGGGAAAAAGGTGGAGTAGCCACCACACTCTATTTTTTGAAGAATAACCGCATGGGGTTATCCCGTAGCATCATGGAAGCATACCGTTTAGCCTCGTCAACACCACAGTCCCCGTCATCAACCTTACCAGCTAACACCTTCGCGATATTATCTCGTGCTATCACTGAGTGCCCATAAGAGCCTTCAACAGCCAGATAATCGCCTCCAAAGCCCAATATCTTGTTTACTGGAACCTCGTCAAGCCACTCAGCGAGGGCTGTTCTTGTTTTTGTTGGGCTGATTATGTGCATCCAGCTCATGTCGAGGTAGACGTTGGGGAAGTTCTTGGCTAATGCACTTAGTTGTCCGCAGTATGGCCAGCTTCCGTGGAATATATCGAATTTGGCGTCCTTGTACTCCATGAAGAGGTTGACTAGCTGCATGGGGTCGCTGTTGGTGAGTATGTTCTCGTTTCCCTCGTGGAGCCCGGTGTGTATCTGGATGGGTAGTCCTCGTTTCTCGGCTTCAACTATGGCTAGGTGAACAAGATAATCCTGCATGGAAATAAGTGCATCTGTTCCCGGTGAGTCTGGTGTCATTCTGCTGTATCCTTTATCGGCGTCTATGATTTCCCTGTGGAGTGTACGTGTTTTGTAAATGGCGTTAAATGCTTCCTCGGCTTCAGCGATCCCCCTCTTCTCGAAATACAGTGGACGTCTGTATGCTAAAGCTATCTTTATTCCAGCTATCTTAGCTTCCAAGGAAGTGAAGCGACGCTTAACCAAATTTACCAAGTCATCAAAGCTGTGAACCTTAGCTCCTAGCATCTTTGCATAAGATTCTACCTCGTATCGGTTTGAGAGGTTCACAAATTCGCCTACCCTGAGTACAGGTGCGAAGAACTCACGGTCCACATCATGGCTTCCGGTTAATTCATCGAGGATGCTTATCTCAATCCCTGCCTTCTCCTTGAGAACCCACCTATAGAGCCCCGGCTTGTTATGCTCGGTTAACTGCTTCTGTAGCTGTTTGTAGGTATCCCTATTGATACCATCAACACCGTAGAGGTCGCGTGCAGCGATCTCGATACACCTTGAGTATCCTGTGTTTCTGATGCTTTGCCACCATGGCTCAAATACTTCCCAGCGATCATCGAGGGGGATTGTTGTGTCTCGTGTGTAGAGTAGTTCTTCTTCGCTCATTCCAGCTGCGATTAGGTCTGATGATGTGTAGTGAAGATAGAACTCGTTGAGGACATCAACTTGTTTGGAGATGCGTTGCTCTTCTGAGGGAAGATGCTCGTGGGTGTCGATTATTTTTATGGATTCTACGTGTTTCTTGATGGTTTGATATGAATCCGTCATGGTTGAGAAAAGGCTGAAACACTAGTTAAGACTTCTCAGACCTGTATCGGGCAAAATATTATCTAGGACCATCGGGCTTGTTTTCGTTATCATGAAGAAGATACTAGAGGACATCAAGATACTAGACTTCACACACGTCTGGTTCGGACCATACACAACCATGATGCTAGCAGAACTAGGAGCAGAAGTAGTCAAAGTCGAGCCACCGTGGGGAACCATCGGAAGAATGGGACCCGGAGAAATCTACAAAGGCGTATCAACAACATTCTACGCACTAAACCTCAACAAACGTGACATCAGCATGGACCTCAAAAACCCAGAGGTCATGGACATGATCAAAGAACTCGTCAAACAAAGCGACGTGGTTATACAGAACTTTGCACCCGGCACCATGGAGCGCCTCGGATTAGGCTACGATGTTTTGAAGGAGATAAACCCAAAAATCATCTACGCAGCACTAAGCGGATTCGGTCAAAGCGGACCATACAGCAGATACGGCTCATACGCGGTAGTAGCAGAAGCCATCAGCGGGCACACATACGCGACAGGTAAAAACTACGACTATGAGGGACCACCAATCAACATGGCTGGAGCACTAGGCGACCTTGGGCCAGCAATGTACGCAGCCTTCAGCATTGTTGCAGCAATCAGGCACCGTGACAGGACAGGCGTTGGTCAGATGGTTGATGTATGTCAGGTGGATACCATGGTGGCGTTCAACTGCTGCGCATCAGTCGCATATGACTTGTTCAAGGAGAGCCCAATAGATAGACGACAAGACAGACCACGCGATCCACAACGTATCTGGGGCATATTACCTGTAAAGGATGGATGGGTACAGATCGCAGGTGAGCGAAGTAAGGCGGTTGAGAACCTGAAAGAAGAGCTCGGCGTTGATGAGGTGAACAAGGATATGGTTGTTGCACGCATCAAGGACATGACAAAACTAGAAGCCTTTGACTGGCTAGCAAAGCTAGGCTTCCCATGTGCACCCATCTATGAGGCACATGAAGCCATGTGGGACCCACACCTCAAGGCACGTAATATGTGGGTCTGTCTCTTATACACATCTCCGAGCCCACGAGCCCTCTCTACATCTCGTATGCCGTCTTCTGCTTGAAAAAAAAAA
>CALGBN010000192.1 GCA_937877765.1 Candidatus Bathyarchaeota archaeon
TTTTTTTCAAGCAGAAGACGGCATACGATATGTAGAGAGGTCTCGTGGGCTCGGAGATGTGTATAAGAGACAGCAACTGGGGCTACTACAACGGAGACTACCCCACACTCCAAGAACTATACAAGGAAACAGAAAACGTACTAGCAACCCACCCAGACCTCAAGATAACCTTCTGCCACTTCCTCTTCATGAGCCCAGACATCCAACAAGCCGACCAATTCCTAAGCGACTACCCAAACGCAAACCTAGACCTCAGCCTCGGCGTAGAACTAATGTACAACATCAGCAGAAACCATGAAGCCTACAGAGAATTCTTCATTAAACATGATGACCGCATCCTATTCGGCACAGACATAGGAATGAGCACCACCCAACCAGAACACCTAGCCCGCATCTGGCTAATACGAAACTTCCTAGAAACAGACGAACAATTCCACACCGTACCCGAAGCAGACGAACTACTAACCCGCTACGAACAGCCATACCATGGACTAAACCTACCAAGCAGCAGCCTAGAGAAAATATACGCCGCCAACTTCAAGCGGCTATGGTGTTAATGTGCCATAGGGGCAACAGTCTGATTCACAGGAGTCTCAGCAGGCTCATCAATAAACAGTTGAACAATACCCAGGCTCAAACCAGCTAACAAAGCCGCCACAAGGAACACCATGTTATACCCCATGGCATCAATCAAATAGCCACCAAAGATTGCGCCAACAGTACTGCTCTCCTGACTGATAGTTGAGTACAAGCCCATGCCGAAGCCTCTTACCTCAGGTGCAAGCAGGTCAGCGGTGATAGTACGTATACTATTGAATACTACCACTCCCGCGATGGCATCCAGTGCACGCACATAATAGATGTGATATGGTTGAGTCATTCGCGTGTATGCTACCAACGCTATAGCCACCAAAGCCATACTCACCACAAAAGTTGGCTTCCTACCCCACTTATCAGCGAGATAACCCGCAATAGGCGCAAAGATCAGGGTACATACTGCTCTTAACGCAAACAAGTAGCTCATATTGCTGAGGTCAAGCTGCAGTACATCACTCATGTAGACGCTGAAGAATGGGTCAATCAAAGTATACCCGGTTCTGTAAAGAAGAATCGCAGCCAACAATAACATGAAAGGCTTACCAAGCTTCTTCACTGAATCCAAAAAGTTACCAAAGTTGAACCCAATCTTTGGGGCTGTCTTCACACGCAGCTCGTTTGGTAAAGTCTCTTTCACCAGAATCGCTAAAGCGATACAGCTTATCAAGACAAAGGTACCGCTGAAAATGAAATACATTGTATAATCGTCTCCATTGATGAGATAAGGCGCAGATAGTGGTCCAATCAGCTGACCGATACCACCAGCCATACTGAACATACTCATCATACGCCCCCGCTCCTGACGCTCAAAGGTATCAGCACACATAGCGGACACCATCACAGGCATCACATAGAAACCAATACCCTCAAAGAAACGCAGCAAAAAGAAGGTTGTAAAGTCCTTGCTCATGAACGCGAACAAGTAAAATACAATCGCATAAATGCCTGTACCTCCTACGAGAATCCATTTCCGGCCAAAACTATCACTAAACTTACCCGCCAGTAAGCCGCTTAATACACCCGCCAATGTACCGATGCTGATTAACACTCCACTCTGTGTATTTGATATACCGTGTTCCGCGAAAAACAGGGGGAACACCATGTAAATGGTGCTCGCAGTAATCATCATCGATGAAACCGACAAAATCAACAAGTAATAATTTCTTCTCCTCTCGGGAGATACCAAACTTTCAGACAATATTGTAAACCTCGTTTACACTCCGCCCACTTACCTGAATTTATACATTCCCACAAATGGTATATAGAAAACCATTCACGTAAATAGAGAAACAGAAAATAAAGAGAAATTATCTCCAACTCTCGGGAATCTTGATCCTGAACCGGCAAGTATCACTGCCGCTGAAGACACTCTCCAGCACCTCTACCTCTGTCTCCTCACCGAAGGCAATATCATACCTGAGCTTGCCATAACCAGCGCTACAGTAACACCACTCCATGGGTATCTCAGGCTCTCCTTTTAAAACCGCTGTACGCGCCAATGGACAGTGGCACATATAATAACGCTTCATCAACGGGTCCTCTGCGTCAATCCAGTCCTGTGGAGCATATGGGAACTTTTGATTATAGATCCAGTCCCCTTTGCGAACACCTGCGAGAAGCTCCTGATTCTCTTTAACCATATCAACAATATCCTGTGTGATGACTTGCTCAAACCAGACCTTGTTTTCACGCAGATGCTCCTCCAAGTCAGCCACCGCCAAGTCATGCATCCACTTAAGCCAACCATCAATATCCCTATCATGTTCCTCAAGCCATTTCTTATGTTTAGCAAACCACTCTAATGGTATCCTGTGATGGTTTCCAGCAAGTACCTTCCTGTAGAGTTCCTGTGGTAGCTCCTTCTCCAGTTGTTCCATAAGCTGCTTGGTTGCCTGTGGATACTTCTCGGGGTCGGAGCCCAGTGGAGGCTCATCCACCTTACTGAAAACCGTATTACAAACATCATCCCCTGCTAACTCTGTGAGTCTTTCACGTATGCTGGGCATAATTGATTCTCCGCCTAGAATCGCCGCATAGTATATCCATGGCTCTTTCATGTCCAGCATGTAGACGTAGCGCCCAAGGGGCATCAGGTCATCATAGGTGTTCTCGTTTCGCTCAATCAAGTGCGCAACGTATTCTCTAAAGTCCTCGACCTTGCCTTCTGTGATCTTTTTATTCTTCGCCTTGAAGTATTTCTCAGCCTTCTCCACAGCCTCAACATATTGCTGTATCTTCTCCTTGCTCATGTCCCTCTTCGCAAGAAAAGCTCGATACTCCTCTACCTTATACATAACAAAAGAAATCACGGAACAGATAGTATACCTTTTCCATAACCGGTGCTGAAAAACTAGGAAAGATTAGGGAGACTAGACCTTATCCCGGAGCAAATTGATCTGCCCCGCGTGATACAGGTTATGATGCACCATCCCATGAAGCATCTGCTTAAACGTGTAATCATGGCCCGGTACCTTCTCGTAGAGCTGCTCATCACGCCACTCCGCCAAAGCATCAAGCAACATATTCACAGCAGCCTCAAGACGCGCCACTGATTGCCTCCACTCCTCCTCAGTTGCACCCATCTCAGGCCAGTTATGCTCAAGATCAGGTTCAGTAGCTTCAATGTTCTTTACAGCCTTCCAGACCTCCTCTATCCAAAAAACCGTATGATCTGTTAGCTCCCAGATGGTGTGTCTTTCCTTTATGGGGCGCTTCATGGCTTGTTTGTAATCGATGCCTTTGAGGGTGTTAACAAGGTTTGGTCCATGCCAACTGTCCCCCTTGTAGGTGGTCTCGATCTGGTCTCGTAGAAACTTTACCTCACTCATAGGATGAGATTTGAAGCATACAATAAAAACTAAGGGCTAGATTCTGCGTCTCGTTGCCATGATGAGCACCGCTGCGCCGAAAATCAGTGCCTCAACTGGGAAACCCGGGATACCTGATAATTCATCAGGTAAATCTACGTCATTAATAATATCCAGACCTCTCTGAATCGTATCGTTCAGCATATTGCTGATCTTTTCCACATCAATATCAGAGAAATCAATGCTATCAGGCAGCTCAACCGCATCAGGATCACTTGTAGCTCCTCCCTGTCCAAGTGTAAAAGCCATGTATCCATTGGGGTCCATGTACGTCCAGTTTCCGTCGATGAAGTAGTACGCCATAACAGCGAAATACGCCGTATCATCCGTCTCATACGTCGTCATGGAGATGGTGTATGTATTGTTTCCAAAGCCCTGTATCGTGTCGCTGGTCTTTCCCCTGATCTCATAGTTCTGGTCTATGATGGTTGGAACAAGGGGAACCTCCAAGAAATTATACTTTATATCCACCTCGATTGTTACGTTTTGGCCTAACACGACATCCCCTACTGTTCTCATGTCTGTTACCCATACATAGTAACCTCTTATGACCTCGTCAGACTCTGTATCATTACCAGTTACTGAGCCTATATTCGCTGAAGCTAATAGAAGTAAAATTATTGATAGAATCACTAGATACTTGGTTTTACCATTCATGCTCATTACCTGTCTGTTGCCATTGAAAAAGGATGGCTAGGAGCGTCTTCTTTTTGCTAGAAGAATTGCTGCACCTAGGGCAATTGCCTCAACTGGGAAACCCGGGATACCAGTAACCTCTTTGACTTTTTCCTCAACATCTCCAAGCTCATCTGGGATAGTGATGTTAAGGTCTCCAATCATGTCAATGTACTCGTTGATCTGGTTCTTAATCTGATCAACATTAATGTCCGTGGGCAACCCAAGATCATCAAGACTCGGAATCTCGACACCAGTATCTACATCAGCGTCCTCAAGCTTGAACGCCACAATACCGACCTCATCCGTGTAGATGATGTCCCCTCCCTCTACGTAATAGGCGACCATATAGTAGTCTGTGCCGGGTTCATCAGCGACGAACTCAAGATCATATGTCTTGGTTCCGGTCCCTGAGACTGTGTCTTCTGCTGTGGCGACAAATATCTGGGTCTTGTTGTTCCAGACGCTTGGCGCTATATCAGTAGCAGTGTCAAAGCTGTAATCTACTGTGACAGAGACGGTTACGTCGTCGCCCTCGTTATAGGTTCCGGGTGTCACGATGTTTGTGATGATCATTCCGTTTTGCTGTGTTGTGGCTGGTCCTGACGGTGTGTTTTCATCTACTATATAGAAGACGGCGTGTCCCCACCATGTATCATTATTGTATATGTTACATGACCATTCTCCGGGCATATCCTCCGCTGGGTCGCCCATGATCTCGATCTCAAAGAACCGTGAGTAGCTGGGTGTTGATGCCATTCCATCAGGTACTACCCATGTTTCCTCATGGTAGAGTTCACCGCTTGGTGGCCACCATTCGACCAATATTGATTCCCCAGGGGCTATGTCTGTCATATTTATCCATACGAAGACCGCGTCATCTGTGACTGGTACCTGATTATTGGGTATTGGGTTTCCGTTGTTGTCGAAGTCTGTGCAGACAACGACATCTTCTATTACTATACCGTACGCTACAGCAGTTGATAGTAGTGTAAAGCTAAGTAGAGCTAAAATACATATTTTGATTCCTTGTTTCATGGCTAAAGAGGCGACGCTTTTGTTAAAATCCTTTCCGGGGTAGGTTTCTTTTGAATCTTTAAAAAACTCCATGTCTATTCTTGTATTAGTGATTTTAGTTGATTCCAAAGAGAAGACTTGGTAGAATAAACAAAAAAGTATCAATAATAACCCTCGGCGGCTGTGGCGTTGGACGCATCCCCCAAGAGGAAGCCGACAAGGTAATCGAATCCGCATTCAAGCATGGTGTCAACATGGTAGACATCTGTCTCTTATACACATCTCCGAGCCCACGAGACCTCTCTACATCTCGTA
>CALGBN010000193.1 GCA_937877765.1 Candidatus Bathyarchaeota archaeon
TTCAAGCAGAAGACGGCATACGAGATGTAGAGAGGTCTCGTGGGCTCGGAGATGTGTATAAGAGACAGGAAGGGGCCCCCAAGACTCTCTGTTGATGAGGTCGCAGAGTTCCTAGGCTAACTCTTTTCTGGTTAACAATTCTTTTAACAATATACTGCTCCTGTCTGGTACCTAGCATGACTAGGAGGCATAGAAGCGTGTATCAATTGGACTGGAAAGAACTATCCTCTTAAACGAGGACCAAATACCCAAGAAATGGATTTCTATAGCACCAAGCCTTCCAGCGCCCCCGTATCCGTTAATCGACCCATCAAGTGGTGAGTCTGTTGACCCAGCGGCGCTTGAAGCAATATTCGGAAAAGAACTACTCAGACAAGAAGCATCCCCGAAGCCCACCATAGACATCCCACAAGAGATCAGAGAAGCATACCTGCTTTGGAGACCAACTCCACTCATCAGAGCCACAAGGCTAGAGAAATATCTCAAGACCCCAGCGAAGCTCTACTACAAGTACGAAGGAGTAAGCCCAACAGGCAGCCATAAACCAAACACAGCCGTAGCCCAAGCATACTATAATATGCGGGAAGGCGTCGAGAAACTCACCACAGAGACCGGTGCAGGTCAATGGGGTAGTAGTCTAGCCTTCGCCGGGTCACTGTTTGACTTGGAAATCGAGGTCTACATGGTCAGGGTAAGCTACGAGCAAAAACCCTACAGGAAAACCATGATGAAGCTCTACGGAGCGGACGTAGTACCGAGCCCCAGCACACGGACAGAGGTAGGCAAACGAATCAGGGAAAAGTTCCCTGATACCAGTGGAAGCCTCGGTATCGCCATCAGCGAAGCCGTAGAACGATGCCTGAGCTTGGAGAACACTAAGTATTCTCTTGGCAGCGTACTGAACCACGTGTTACTACATCAATCGGTGACTGGACAGGAAACCATGGAGCAACTAAACAGTGTTGACGAGTACCCTGATACTGTTATCGGCTGTGTGGGCGGTGGAAGCAACTTCGCTGGACTCGCCTACCCCTATATTGTGGACCAAAAGAAACGACCACAAAAGGAAACCGAGTTTATCGCGGTAGAGTCAACGGCTTGCCCAAGCATCAGCCGAGGAGAATATCTCTATGACCACGGTGACACTGGGCGGATAACACCGTTAATGAAAATGTTCACGGTGGGACACGAGTTCGTCCCCGACCCCATCCACGCCGGTGGACTAAGGTACCATGGGATGGCTCCAAGCCTCAGCATGCTCATCAAACACGGAGTCGTACAGCCAAGAGCCTACAATCAAGTAGAAGCCCTTGACGTAGCCGTAGTCTTTGCACAACAGGAAGGAATCATACCTGCGCCCGAGACAGCTCACGCTATAAAGGCGATGATCGACGAGGCGCTGCGTTGTAAGGAGACGGGTGAAGCGAAGACTGTGGTTATCTTGATGAGCGGGCATGGATTCTTTGATATGAGTGCCTATGAGGCGCATCTAAAGGGAGAGTTAAAGCCTTTCGAGTTGCCGCAGGCAAGAATAGATAAGACCGTGGGGAGCCTCAAGGGGCTTTACCCTGACGTCTAGTTTCTCTCCTTTATCTTTTCCAATATTTTTTTCATACTAGGCGAGACCATCGCGTGGTAGAACCTGTCTAATTCAGCCTCTGGGTCTGTCTGTTTGTATTCTGCTGCTTGGAGCACCATCTCGATCTTATCAGCGTCATGCACCAGTACTGACTCAGGGGTTTCCTTAGCCTGATACTCTAGCCATGTCTCCCAGTATTGGTCTCGTAGGGCTTCAGGTAAAACACGGAGTATTTCTTTCATTGCTTGGTCCTCAAGCTCAGAGTGATTACCCTGCTTCTGCATCGGGGTAATATCACCGGTCTCGGCTTCAGCTAAGTCATGAAGTAAAGCCATACGTAGCACCTTCAAAGAATCAAGACCGAGGCTATCACTGAGAACCATCGCTGCAACTGTGGTAAGATAGGAATGATCAGCCACTGATTCAGGTTCTTTTACACCTGAGTCTATCCATCCTGTTCTGGGTATGGTCTTGAGTTTTCCAGCACTGGATAGAAAATCTAGCAAAGCCTTGGGTTCCATAACCACAGTATAGAGGGGATAGGATTTAGGCTACTCGATCCCGCATATCTCGCGGATAGCTTTCATCATATGATCATTGTTCGGAGGACAGCCCACAACATAACAGCCTTTCTCAGCGTTATGCGCTTGACAAGCACCCATTATCAAAGGCTTGGAGGTGAGCCCTTCTGGTACCTCGGCGTTGCTTCCAACAACGATAACAAGGTCTCTTATCTCGCCCATCTTTTTCATCTGCTCGATGTCATAAAAGACGCTGTGAATGGTGCCGTGACACGCGCTACACGCGCCATCAGTGATAACCGTAACGCCTTCCGCGAAGTCTGTGCCGGAGGGAGCACGTTCAAACTTATACGTGTATGACGTAATTGGCTCACCCACCACCTCAACTGGTTCTGATAGGTTTATTACCCCTGCGTTATCAGCCTCAACAAGATAATCTAGTTCCTCCGCCTCAAATCCCATTATTCTCGAGGCAACGCGGTCCAGTGCATAGACGTCTTTACTCGCTATAACTGTGTTTAGTTCGACTTTTGGTCCGAAACTTGGCCCCAGTCCCTCCATGGCTACTATGGCGTCAAGGACCGTCAGGTCAATGGGCACAGCCTTGTTCAAATCAATTATGCCTTTTACCACGCCGATCTTATGGAAATTACGCTTCATATACTTGGGCAAGACACCCTTGAGATTCTTCACACCCAATGTTACTTTGAGCTGGTCATGAGTTTTCATAACAGGAACATTGATCCTGACATCAACGTCCATGAAAGCCTCTGATACCTCAACAGGGTTAACAAGTAAAGCATCCGGGACCGCTACCTTAACCACTGGACTCTTATCGACATCAACAACCTCTGCCCCATATTTTTCGGCGAGATCAATGTATCCGCTGAGCTTCAACGCCTTACTGGTCTCGGTGAAGTACCCTGCACCCTCAACTATCAATATCTTACCGGCACCAGCCTCCTGACATAGCCTGATAAGAGCCTCTACTACGCGTTTATCAGTGGTTACTCCGGGACCAGATAACTCACCAGTCACAACATTAGGCTTCAAGGCAACCTTGTCACCCTCTTTGACTATGGATTTTATGCCACCCAGATGGTCAACAGCCTTCTTCACCATGGTGTATACGTCTTGGTCTGATGGCTTTGTCTTGTTCCTGATTACTGCGACTCTACTCAACTTTATCCTGTATAAGTTCTCAAAGAGATAATTAACATCATGGGGATAAGCCCATAAACAAAGGACGTTATAATGTGAATATGGAGACGGGAGAAGTCAGATTCATCGGCAAGGTAACAAAGGTAGAAGAAGATATATCGACCATCGAGATCAAGCCAGAGTACTGCGAAGGACTAGACAGACTCGACATGTACAAAGAGATCAAGGTACTCTACTGGTTCCACCTCAGAGATAACGAGAAACATAGAACCGTCCTAACAGTTATCCCTAGACGCCATGGCGAAACAGAGGAAAGAGGAGTATTTGCGTCGGGCAGTCCATCAAGACCTAACCCTATTGGGCTTACGGTAGTTGAGCTTCTCTCCATAGAAGGCTGCACATTAACAGTCAGAGGCTTGGATGCTTTCGAGGACTCACCTATCGTTGATCTTAAGCCCAGTCCCCACGTTTAGTGCACCGGTTACTCAAGTTTCTCTACATAGAGTTTTATTTATCCCAAGTACTGATAGCCCCTGATCGTGGGACCATGAACATTGACGAGGCTATGGAATGGGTATACAATGTAAGAAGATTCGGTCCAGACCGCTCACTGGAGCCCACACGGGAATACCTAAAGATACTCGGAAACC
>CALGBN010000194.1 GCA_937877765.1 Candidatus Bathyarchaeota archaeon
TAACCTAGAGGCATTAAATCCGGTTTACAGCGTCAGAGAACAGGTAGCGGAACCTATTGTGAGTCATGGTTTGATGACTCAAGAGGAGGCTGATAAACGAGCAGAAGAACTACTAACCCGTTTCGGTATCACTCGTTTTGATGCTTATCCCCATGAGTTAAGCGGAGGGCAGAGGCAGCTTGTCTTACTTGCTATGAGCCTCGCATGTGATCCTGAGATGGTCATTATTGATGAGCCTACCTCGAACCTTGACCCGTTGACGAGGCAGAGAATCGTTGAGATTCTTGATGAGGTGCGTAGAGAAAAAGCGTTGATTGTTATCAGTCATGATATTGATACGATTGCGCGGCTGTGTGATAAGACAGCGGTTCTCTATGCGGGGACTATTCTTGAGTATGGGAACACTGAGGATATTATAGCTGATCCGCGTCACCCATACACTTTCGCGCTTCTCAACAGCTACCCGGTTATGACCACTGCGAAGAACTTGCTGGACATCAGAGGCTCATATGACCCGACAAAGGAATACAAGGGATGTGTATACTGTGACAGATGCACACAGGCGACGCAAATCTGTGGCACTATCGAGCCTCCACTAACACCAATAATAGGTAATCATTCCATCAGGTGCCACCTCGGTGGACTCAAAGTGCTTATCGCCGGGAATAAGCTGTCAAAGACATTCACAACGAAAACTGGCTGCATTGAAGCACTCAAGGATGTGAGTATCAAGGTTCGTGAAGGCGAGGTTCTTGGAATCGTAGGTGAGACGGGTTCAGGTAAGACTACTTTGGCTAAGATTCTCTCAGGCATCATTACATCGGATTCCGGCGAGGTTCTTTTCCGTGACAGTATTCTCTCCGAGTCTATGAAGCAGCAACGACTTGAGACATGTTCACTGCTTCAATATATCCCGCAGGATGCCTCAGCCTCAGTGAATCCACGGCTAACCGTGTTAGACTCGATAAGGGAGCCCTTGGTAATCCAGAATAAGCAGAGTATTAATGAGGCTGCAATATCAGCGATGCTTGAGACTGGATTATCCACATCAACCTCATTCACATCAAAGCGAGTATCTGAACTCAGCGGTGGAGAACTCAAACGTTTATGTCTAGCTCGTGCCTTGACTTTGAATCCCAAGATGATTATCGCTGATGAACCTACGAGTAACCTTGATGCCAGCCTTCAGGCACGGTATGTGCTTCATCTTCTGGATATACAGAAGAACCGTGGGTTGGGACTGATTATTATCACTCATAACATAGCCTTGGCTAGGAAAATCTGCGATAGAATAGCTGTATTCAAGGATGGAGTGAAAATTGAAGAAGGCAGCAGCAGCCAGATAATATCAAATCCGCGTGAAGAATATACGCGGATGCTGGTAGAGGCTGCCCCAAGGCTTATCGAGGAATAATCACTTGTGGACTCTTTTCGCTATCAAGGCAGCTATACTTCCCGCTGCGATTCCTGCATCTATATTGACGACTGCTATTCCCATTGAGCATGCTTGAAGCATGGACATTAGGGCACTTGTACCGCCTCCACCATACCCGTAGCCGATTGATGTGGGTACAGCTATAATGGGTATATCAACAAGTCCAGATACGACGGTTGGTAGTGCACCTTCTCGTCCAGCGATAACCACTAAAACATCCAAGTTCTGTAACAATATCTCCTTCAAGACGGGAAACAATCTGTGTATTCCCGCTACTCCAGCATCATAAGAAGTATAAACGCTACAACCCATCTCCTCAGCCATTATCTTAGCTTCCTCAGCCACAGGTATGTCTGATGTACCCGCCGTGAGGACACCAACTTTCCCAACGTTGGGTATCACTTTGAAGTCGCTCTTTCTGAGTATAGCTATCCTCGCACGCGTATACTGCTCAACAGAGATACCTTGCTCATTAATTTTCTCTATCTCAGTGAAGTGTTCAGGATTCATCCTACTGATGATGGCTCTCCCATTCTTATGAACCAAATTTAATGCGATCTGGGAGACATCAGAAGGATTCTTTCCCTCTGCTAGCACAACCTCAGGGAACCCTTTACGTATATCACGGTTTACATCGATCTTCGCTAAATCAGCGATCTCATCAACAGCGGAGCTACGTAAAACCAATTCAGCTTCCTCAATACTTATCTCGTTTCTAACTAATTTCTCAAGAATATCTCTCAAAGCAACATTCACATCAAAGTATACATAAGACCGCCGCTTATTAGTTGCGAATAAGTTTGATACAGAAAAATTTGGTGATTGATTGCCAATTATCCGGGATCGCTGGAGACATGCTCGTAGGGGCGCTCCTTGACCTCGGGGTAGATATAGATGATTTTGTAAAGACCATGAACACAGCCTCAAGGTACCTAGATGGGTATCCAGATTTCGACGTAAAAATAGAAACTGTTGATAGGCACGGTTTCCAAGCGAAGAAACTCCAGGTATACCCACCGGATCATACTGAGGAGCATACAAACGAGCATGAGCATAGTCATGATCACGAACATATCCATGAGAACCCACACACACATGAACATACTCACCATGAGGAGCACAGCAACCACCACGCTCACGGCTTAGACATAAAAAACGCCATTTCTAGTATGATCAAAGAAGTAGGCTTATCTGATGCAGCATTGAAACTTGGAGAATCAGCCATAGATTCTCTCATAAAAGCTGAAGCAAAGATGCATGGAAGCACCCCAGACCACGTCCACCTACACGAGGCAGGCACCATAGACACAGTCGTAGACATAGTAGGCACAGTCTACGTCATGGAGAAACTTGGTCTATTTGAGAATACCAAGATATATGGTACACCAGTCGCGGTAGGCGGAGGCATATTCGACATCAGTCACGGCAAGGTATCAAGCCCAGCGCCAGCTACACTCGAAATACTACGAACACACAAATACCCTATGAAAGGTGGACCAATAAGATTCGAGTTAACCACGCCAACTGGAGCTGCTCTGCTAGTCAACATGGTTGACGAGGTAACCGCGTATTATCCAACCATGAAGCCAGAGACAGTAGGTTATGGAACAGGAACCAAGAACTTTGAAGTCATGGCAAATATAGTGCGTTTGACATTGGGAGAGTCCCTCTCCAGTTTTTTTCTAACCGATGAGATAATTGTACTTGAGACCAATCTGGATGATGTGTCAGGTGAGACCCTAGGTCACGCCATTGAGCGGATAATGGCTGAGGGAGCTAGAGACATCCTGTCTCTTATACACATCTGACGCTGCCGACGAATTAGACGGTGTAGATCTCGGTGGTCGCCGTATCATT
>CALGBN010000195.1 GCA_937877765.1 Candidatus Bathyarchaeota archaeon
CAGAAGACGGCATACGAGATGTAGAGAGGTCTCGTGGGCTCGGAGATGTGTATAAGAGACAGTACATAAATAATCCCTTTTTCTCAAATCTCTCTTTATTCATGGGAACTAAAATAAGCATAGAATAAACCAGAGTAAACCATGAGCATCCTCTGCAGCGGTAGCTTCGTAGCAGACATACTAATTCCCGACTTGCCAAATATCGGACCCCCTGGGAGCTTAACCTATGCCCCAAACGGCATACACCTATCCCCTGGAGGACACAGCTCAAACGTATCCATAGACCTAGCCCAACTAGGAATAGAAAATATACACGCCGTAGGCGCCGTAGGAAAAGACGAGATGGGAAATTTTCTCATAGAGCAGCTGCGAAACAGAGGAGTAAAACCCATACCTCAGATAATTGAAAACAGTACCACAGCGAAAAACGTGGCTCTACTCGTAGAGGGTGAAGACAGACGATATATTGCTGAACTAACCGCAAACTCCCTGCTTTCATCGAGTTATCTTATGAAAACCATAACCGGTGTCAGCCCCTCCATATTTTATCAAGGTACCCTAGGAGGTCTTCCTGATATCGAGAAAAACCTCAATAATATACTAAAAAAAACCCAGAACCAAGATATTTTGAACATAGTAGATGTGATTATGCCCACCAATGGCTGGAATTACTTAAAAATAGCTGCAAGTTATATCGATATTCTACACACGAATCAACTGGAAGCCAGTAATCTAACTATGGAAAATGAGCCTATACGATCTGTTAAGACTTTGAACCAGATGGGTATAAAGTTAGCAATAGTATCTGATGGAGAAAAAGGCGTGGTAGCTGCAACAGAAGACTACCTCATCACGATGCCATCCTACACGGTAACACAGCGAGACCCAACAGGCGCAGGGGACGCCTTATGCGCAGGCATGATCAACCATATCTACACCAATAAACTCACATCCGAGAATATCTTAGACCCCTATTCAATCATAGATACCTTATTAATGGGACAAGCTGCAGGAGCCGCCTGTGTAACCGGGTTGGGGGCAACAACCAGTGTTACAAAAGAAAACCTAGAAACCATCCTAGAACAAAGAGAAACAGTTAGAAACAAGACAAAGTTGAGAAAAATATGAGCCTCCAGACAAGAACCCCCACAGGCATATCCCAACTTGACAACCTGTTGGGAGGTGGTTTTCACAGTCATGCTATAAATCTTGTTTACGGTGAGGCAACTACGGGAAAAACAACCCTCTGTTTAACAACCGTGTTTCATCATCTCTCACAGAATAGAACAGTCAAAGCCGTCTATCTGGATATCGATAATAAATTAAACGTAGCCCGTTTTGAACAGATAGCAGAGTCACAGGGGAAAAACCTCTTACACCGTATACAGTTATTCACACCAGAAAGCTACACCATGCAGGGAGATGCTCTTGAACAACTCCCAGACCTGCGTCATGGGGACTTGTTAATCATAGATAGTATTACAGGGCTCTATAGGGGCGAGACCGAGGATGCCGAGAAGACGTTCAAGGTAAACAAAGAGCTTAACCGTCAGTTGGGGTACTTATCGGAGATATCAAAAACAACGGGGTCCACGATGGTGCTCACCGGGCAAGTACGCAGCATACTAGATACACAGCAAATAGAGCCAGTAGCTCAACGATTGCTCAGATACTGGAGTGAGACCATACTGAAACTGGAGAAGACGCCTCAACCCGGAAACAGACAGGCAACTCTGGAGAAACCGAGGCAGTCATCGGCACCGATAATTTTAACCATAAACGAATCAGGGATAACAGAGGAGCAGCGATGAACCTAAACACAATAGCATCCTCAATATGGATTTATCTTCCTGCGTACTTCGCAAACGCTACTCCTGTCGCATTTGGGGGTGGTCCTCCATTGGATGGTGGCGAGAACTGGCTTGATGGAAAACCCTTCCTAGGCAGTCATAAAACCCTCCGAGGCTGTTTAGTGGGGGTACTCGCGGGCATACTGATTGGCATACTACAAGGAAACTTATTATCTGGGTTAGCACAGGGTGTCGGCGCTATACTAGGTGATCTCATTAGCAGTTTTCTAAAACGTAGATGGGATGTAGCTCCGGGAGAAAGTTTCCCATTGCTTGATCAACTGGATTTCATCATTATCGCAGTAATACTGAGCCAACCGTTTACACGTTCAACCCTCATAGATATTATAGTCATACTTGTGGTAACTGTACCAATCCACTACGCTACAAACTATTTCTCATGGCTGATAAAAATGAAAGAACACCCATGGTAACTAGAAAACCATGGGAGAAGGTTTCTCACCTGTCTTGAATACTCTGCCACAGTAATTCACGGCAAAACGATCTCCAAACTCTCGGTGAAGTATGGACATCGCGTTAAACCCAGTACAGTGACAAGGGCTAAACAACTTTGGCTCGAACTTTTCAAGCTCACGAGCGGTACGTAGAATATAATTTTCGTCTCTACCCACGAGATGAGTGCCTCCTATGTACGCGTAAATCTCTTTATAGCCTCCAAGTTGAGCGACATGGTTGACGGTATTCACTGGACCACTATGAGCACATCCTGTGATTACCCAGCAGCCCTCGCCCTTAACATCCATCCAGAGAGACTGGTCACACAGGATATAATCATCAACCTCGTCGCCATCTACAACTACGATTCGTCTGCCTCCGCCCATGGGCTGTGAAACTTTTTCGAAGTCATTTATCCGCGGTACTTGGCCGGTTGTCCAGAGCCCGGGAACCACCTCAACGGGATCAGCAGACAGTATTACTTGTCCACCTGCTGCTTCGATCTCTGCTATTCCTTGTCCTTCTGGTACACCTCCGCGTGTCCGTTTTCCATCCTTAGACTCGTAGAATCTAGGTAGGAAACAGTGGGGATGAGCATATACTGGGCATCCTCCAGCCATCTCTACTGCTTCAACGTTGGCAACCGTGTGGTCGCTGTGTCCGTGGCTTATCACAATAGCGTCAAGGTCTTCTAGGTCAAGCTCAAGCTGCTCTATATTGTATAGGAAGGGGGTTTGGTCGTTGGCTGTGTCAAAGAGAACTTTTCTTTTCTCTCCCTTTGAGTCCTTGAACTCTAACAGATATGATAGTCCCCATTGTCCCCAGAGCCCGGGCTTCAAAACAAGGTTATCAGCTATTGTTGTAACAACTAATTCACTTATCATACTTTATAATTGGTAGTTTGAGTTAAAACAATGACCCCCTGTTCTATATATTTGAACAAGTGATCTAAAGATTAGTATTAAGATATCCACAACCTATATCAGATAACTAATCTATACAAAGTGATCAAGGCGAAGACAATGAGAGGGCGAGTCTAATGTCAAGCAGTAGTAGACGTAAAATGCTAGCTGCACAAGAAGACCTCGCCAATAGAATCGTTAAAGTCGCCAAACGCAAAGAAATGACAGTTTACCAGACAGTCAATGACATTCTTGAACAAGCTCTCAGAGTCGAAGAACTAGGTATGAGCCTGAAGCAAGTTGTTGATGAACGATGGATGCTTGAAAGAGCCCAAGAAACAGGATTTACATTCACCATCGAGCAACTGCTCTACAGGATCGTGGACGAGGCATATGAGTCTGATAAGGAGAAATATGCTGAGATATTCCGCGAGATGGGGCACTGGTATGGAAAGTATTACCAGACTAAACACGATGAACCCATATCTGCGTTTAAGGAAGCCTTGGAACTATTCACATTAGGGACAAGTGAATATACATTTGAGCAAAATAATAGAAGTTTAACTTTCAGGTTTATTGGTGAAAAATTAACCCCCGGGTACATAGAGCTATTTAGCATCTTTATAGAAGAACTACTCACCGTATTCGGATATAAACTTATAGAGAAAGAGATTAACCGGGGAATCATAAAGCTGGAGATGAGTAAGTGAATTGGTTGAAGAGCTTCTTGATGACACTAAGTTAATTCCTGTGCCTAGTGAGCTAGCTAATCAACTTCGTTTACTTGCGGGTAGAATGGGTGTAAGCGTCTCTAGTATAACTACGGAGGCTCTTGAGCAAGTTTTGCGGGCTGATGAGTTGGAATCCAGTGTTAAGGATGCTGTTGATATTTTGCATATGGCTCAGGTGCATAAAGGTGCTGGCTTGGTTATTTTTCAACGAGCTGGTGTTAAGGATTTAATCAAGCGGTTATATGATGAGGACTCTGAGGGGTTACTTACTATTTGGTATAGATCTGGACGTTGGTATGCTGCTTATCTCTCTAATCGATTGAACGGGGGGGTTTTCAATTTTTTTGAGCAAGACTTGCTAGTTTCATGGAACCTTGATGAATCTGAAATTCGAGTTGAGGACTTTGTGGTGGATGTTCGTCTCACGTCCTTTGGTATGAGTCCTGAGTTTACAGAGTTGCTTGTTGTGTATACAAAAGGGTTTTTTGAGGAGCTTGGTTACATGGTTTCGAGTGAGGATGTGCTTTCTGGGTTGGTTTCTTTTAAGTTTATTAAAAAACTGAAATGATTTGATTAAATTCATCAATTTCAGATGAAATAATATAACGTCTTAACACATTTAATATTTGTAGATTGACTACTATATAGTTGTTAATATTTCTACAATATATTGGTGTTTACTTATTACCCTGAAAATAGTGTATACAAACATTCTATACACTGTCCCATCCCTGTTTCTGTATACAATACCTCTAGACTTGTAGACATACCTTTAATAATAAAACAAGTGTTTCAACACCCAATCGAAGAATAGGGTAGATTAAACGACTGTCTCTTATACACATCTGACGCTGCCGACGAATTAGACGGTGTAGATCTCGGTGGTCGCCGTATCATT
>CALGBN010000196.1 GCA_937877765.1 Candidatus Bathyarchaeota archaeon
GGTTCCCAGCACTCCCATGGAATAACATCAAAGTTGATGTCCAAGCCCTCCTCAATTGCATCATCAATAGGCTTCAAGGTTGCCTTTCCAATTGCTTCACCTATCATTGGCGTCATGGGAGGAACTGTATGCCAGCCGGGTGCAAGGTGAGCGATGTTTAAACGTACTCCGGTTTTGCGTGCAGTCTCGATTACTTCTTTGATCCCCTCAATTGGTTCTGCGCTATAGGAGCCCATCTTGATATTACGTCTTCGTCCTGTTCTTCTCCAGTGGGGGACGTAAATGCCATCGTATTCTTTGAGTACAGCAACACATTCATCAATCTCCTCCTTTGAAGCAAAGACATCGGGATCATAATCCAATCCGATGCTGAAACCTCTGCATCCTTCAACCATGGCTTGATGGATCAACGCCTTCATCTCGGAGACCTCTTCTGGTTTGGCTTCTCGTTTATAGTCCTCGCCCATCACACAGTACTTGATGGTTCCATGTCCAACAAGGGGAACAAAATTGATGCCTATTCCTTGTTTTCTGAGTAGCTCAAAGTAATCGCCCATGGTCTTGTACTCGATCTTCCACCCAAACTTGGCTTCATGAAGCTCATTAATGTCAATTAGCTTGTGAAGACTCTTTCCATGGTACAAGTATGGTTCTTTTTCGTATACCTCATCCCAGAGAACCCCGGGAGCCTGAACATACTCACGGAGAGGAGCCGGGCTCAATCCACATTGTCCAGCTACTACTGTTGTGCATCCCTGCATGACAGCGCTTTCACAGTTGGGATACCATGCGAAACCCCAGTCTCCGTGGCTATGAGGGTCTACGAACCCGGGTAAGGCGTATAGTCCTGATGCGTCTATCTCGCGTTCAGCGTCACCGGTTACTTTTCCAGTCTCAATTATTCTCCCGTCTTTGACGCCGATGCTGCCAATATATTCCTTATTTTTACCATCAACAATCCTTGCGTTAGAAATCTTTACATCAAAATCACTCAAACTTGATCAACAAATCTACCTGTCTATAGGGAAATAAAACAGATTCCATAAGGGTCAAAATATTATAATTACCTGTAGGATTGGTTACGTGGATACTTTCGATGAAGACAAACCAATTGGAGCCCGCTGAGAAAGTACTCCTTTTAATCCTCAGCAACTAGTCTTATCGAGCAGTGTTCGTCTCCGTGAGCATAACATTCGCTTCTACTGAACTGATAGTCCACATTTGTCAATTCTTTTATGATTCCGGATATGTATCCTCGGAGGAAGAAGCACTGGGGCATGTTAAGTCTAAGGCAGAACTGTTTGAATGAGTTGTCCTGTAAGACTACCTTGATTTTACCGTTTTGGGGATTAAACTCTTCAACCACCATGTTTGCCCATCCTATTTGGCTAGCAGAGTTTATCACCATCTCAAATAGATTTTCTAGGGATTCGCCCTCATTATTTATCTTACTGACTACTTCTCTGCAAAACACCATACCGTTCTCATGACCCATCTGATAGATCATAGACTCTCCTGCACTACCAAAGGTATTGACCAATGTGTTTAGCAGATTTAGGAATGAACCTGAGGTGAGAACTAGGTTTTCGGGAATAACTGTTCTTTCGCTTGTCATCTTCTTCTTTCCCATAGTCTTCTTCGTGGTGTCTCTTTTTTCTCGACTGGAACCTGTTTCATCTTCTCTATTACATTCTGTAACGTGGTTATCCAGTTTTTCTTACCCGTATCAATAATCGGGATATTATAGACCTTCCCCAGATTCAACAACTCCTCATTATCAAAGAAATCAATTAATGCAGCTTCAGCGCCCGGAATATCCAGTTTCTTACCTAATAGAGCCACCAGTTCCTGTGAGTCACCAAACGAGTAATCAATTAAAAGCAGGGATGGTCCTATCGTGGCGGCTAAATCAAATTGATGAGTGCTACCTGAGACGCCCTTTATCTCGAAGCCATATTGGATCTGTAATTCGTTTTGATATAGGAAATCTATTATTGGTTTGATTAGTTTCTCTGTGTCTGCGGTGTTTTTTACCATATCATATGTTTTCTGAGATAACGTGTACGCCTTCAATGGAACGTATCGGGCTGTACGATAATCGAATGTTGATCCACAGAGGGGGCAATAATGAACAACCAATGGACGCTCAAAGCGGTGACCATTGTGTTCACATTCAAAACTATACCCTATTTCCTTAAGATTAGGGCCCCATGTCTCCTTATCATGCGCAGAGCCCAGATCTTTTCCACATTTTGGGCAAACTAGTCGTCCTTTTTGTTCAAAGTTTTCGAGTTCACCGCTGTAGCCATCTGGTTCGTGTCTGAGGAGGATTATTTTCTTGATGAATATGCTACGGTCGGTAGGACAAGCATATCTTGAATACACATGCGGGGAATCACAGCTAGGGCAGATTATGGCTCTGTCATAGTCTTCTCCTGTTAGATACTCTCTTTCTTCTAGACTGTTCAGGAGACTGATTGTTTCTCGCCAGTTTTCAAATTGGTCTATATTATTGTATTTGATTCCTTCTGGTGTTATACTTGGTTCAAGTCGCTCCACACCTTTCTCAACAAGGAATATGAGCAACTCTTTCTCAGAATCAGACACAATAACACCAACCATAATAATTACCTAAAGAGTCCAGAGTTAAAAAACAAAATGGTCACAAACAACAAAACACATGCATAAATCAAACCCTTAGAGAGTTGCCCGTGCTTTATTTTACCGCCAATGAATCCACCGACAACCGACTCGATAACTGCTGCCCAGAATAATACAGCCCAGTAGTAGTCTACGTTGAACAGATTTGTGACTAATCCAGATGACTGTACATTAGCATCACTTGTAATGGTAGCAAGAGGCATCAGGAACTTTGTTAGCAACACCCAACTGATTATCAGGAAAACAAAGTCTCCAAGATACACGATATACAGATATGGGCTGGTTAGTGAGTTCCTTTCCCTCTTGAAGTTGTCTAGGATAGTGAACATCTCCAGACTTGACTCAAGAATATCAGTGACACGACCACCTGTGCTATAGGCTTCTATCAATATTAGTGAGAGGCGTTTAGCTTGGGGTATTACAAGTCGCTCCCCGAACCATAGTAATGAGCCTTCGATATCGCTTGTTATGTTTATTCTATCCATGGTTTGTTGGAGGAGAGGTGTGATTGGACCATAATCATGTGTTGAAGCGGTCTCCATGGCGAACATCAGAGGTACTCCTGATTGCACTTCGTTTGTGATGCCTCGGAGGAACTGTGGTAGGTTCTCTTCAACCGCCGTAATGTAGCGGTTGTTGGTCCAGTCAATGAAGGCTGGAGCTAACATAATCAATAATAGGCTCATGGCGAGCCCTGTGTTGATGCTTCTGCTCAGGGGTATCCAATATGGTGCGGTTGGGAAATAGCCTGCTGTTAGGAATATCAGCACAATTAGGACTAATCCTATGACGAGACTTGCGATTTGTACCATTTGGACTTGTTTCTCGTCATAGTAGATCAATCAACACTCACCTGCATGTCTATCAATATCATCATCAAGATACTAAGCAAGGGTATCCCAACGAAAACCACCAAATTTAACGAATTGATCCCTGAGGTATCAGACGCCTGCCCAGCGAAGCTAAATGTAGTAAGCAAAACCAAGAGAAGCAGAGGAGCGATAACCAGCAACGTGACATAGATTTCACTAAGGAAACCAAGGTTGTTCAATAGTTCATTGTTTTCCTCTTCTTTTCGCTGTATAAGTAGGTCTGATTCAAACTGGAATAAGCTGCTAAGATCTCCACTTGTCTGAATGGTGTTTACTATGCTGTCAAGTAATCTTGTGAATAGTTCTGATGGGCTCCGGTTTTTGACGTCGTTGAGTGATTCCTGCGGGTTAAAACCAAATATTGATATGTTTACGAGGAACTTGTTGAAAAAGTTCCGTAGATACTTACTCTGCTCCGTTTCTGATACTCTTTCGATGATCCGCTCTATTGCGAGACCGCCTTTTGAAAGCATCAACATGAAGGTTACTGTGTATAGTAGATTTTTATCGATCTCATTGATTGCCATATCACGGACATACATTGGATACCACGCCAACAAAACGATGGTAATCAGGGCAAAAATCACAGACAGTATCAGGGGTCCAGAGAATAACTTGATTCCCTGAACACCTAGAAGAAAATGGATTCCAACAAGAAGAAAATACTCTACGATGAAACCGATGAATAGAACAAGCTTGCCTAGTTGAAGGTACTCATCAAATGGGCGTGACACCCCACTCTTCTGGTAAACATCCTCAAACTCAGACAAGAAACGATCTATCAATCTACCTCATCAAACCTCGCACGAGTCAAAATCTCCTCAGGATTAACATAATAGGTATGAACAATGTTGGATACCTCATTATAGGTATTCAGATTATCATTTACCATCCACTCAAGAATCTTAGTCCGTCGCTTCATCTCATCCTCAAGTTCAAACTCGGGAACATGGCGGAGGTTGGCGATCTGTTTGAATACCGATTCACCACGTCCAGCCGACTCCAAGAAACGATAACTATCATCAAGGGAATCCCATTTGAACCTATGCTCGAACTGAACTTGATCAGTGGCACTCAATCCAATGATCTCTGTTACGGTGTCGGAGCGTCTTACTACTTTCTCACCGATCTTTACTCTTCTTATTTGGAGTAGTACGTTCATCAGGGGTACCATCATGGGAGGTATGTTCATGGGTCGGCTTAGCAGCCGTTTTATAGCGTATTCAGGGCTGTCACTGTGGATTGTACAGAGCCCCCCGTGTCCAGTGGCAATAGCTTGGAACAAGGTATACGCTTCCTCCCCCCTTACCTCACCCACAACGATATAGTCTGGGCGCTGACGTAGTGCTGATTTCAACAAGTCGAACAAGGTGATCTCGGTTACTCCAGGCTGGTAGCTTGGGCGTGGGACCATAGGGATCCAGTTCTCGTGAAGCCTTAGCTCTCGTACTTCCTCGATGGTAACTACTTTCATCTCGGGTTTGATGAACATGCTCAACGAGTTCAACAATGTTGTCTTGCCGCTCGCCGTGGCTCCACAGATCATGATACTTCGCCCATGTTCAACTAGAATCCAGAGATAAGCCGCTATCTCAGCGGACAATGTACCATATTTAATCAGGTCGATTATTGTGAATGGATTCTCCCTGAACTTTCTGATGGTGAATGTGTCTCCTCGTTTTGATACCTCTTCGAGGGTTATCTGTACTCTGAATCCTTCGGGGAGGGTTCCCTCCATTATGGGGTGACTGATGCTAACTTGCCTACCTGAACGGTAAGCTAGGCGTATAACGGTTCGATCCAGTTCCTCGGGTGACTTGTATATGATATTGGTTGGTATTGACTCATAGTTACGATGCCAGACATAAATTGGCGTATTGTAGCCGTTGCACGAGATGTCCTCAATGTTTTCATCACGGATCAAAAGGTCTATCTTACCGTATCCGAGGAAGTCCCGTTTTAGGTAATATATGAACTTGTCCTCGGACTCTTTTGGAATGTCGCGTTCGAATCGTTTGAAAAGTTTCTGGATATCACCCCTAAGATATTCCTCCATCTTCTCGGAGTCACGTAAAACATCTAAAGGTACGTTCATTCGGTCAATGAGTATCTTTTTGATGCGATCAAGTAATTCATCCTCCTCATCAGTCAGCGTAGGCTCAACAGCGTGATACATGAGACTCCTACGCTCATCATTTATCTCAATGCCCACAAACCCAAAAGGAGGATTCACAGGGTAGAAATCCCTGAAAGCCATGCTCTGTTGATCTTCGTTTTCATTCATTATCTCATGCACTCCAGTAAATTATCTCTGTCACGCCTCTGCTACTTACTACTGTAATCTTGTACTCCGAGCCACCAATAACAGCGACTGGGGACGTAAACCCCACCTGCAACAATTCCTCGGTCAGAATAAGCGTATCTTTTCCATAACTATAGGAGGAGACACGGATTCCATTCACATAGACATCTGATACTTCAATATCGTTTTGCCCAAAATTATAGATAGTCATATTTAGGAAATTACCAGTACCACTCCACCAAATCGATGAGATGGTAAAACGTTCTTGGGTTTGTCCTAATTCTAACTTGTTATTCCTTAGATATTGATCATTTTCTGTTTGGATAAAGGTGGTACTATATGCGAAAAGGTAGGTACCAGCGATACTCACGATCAGGATTATAATAATCGTAGAAATTATCTCGCTTATACCTCGCCTTTTCAAAGACATTACCTTTATTGAGTAATAAAATAAAATTGGGATACTATTCAGCTTTTACACTGAAAGCGACTTGTGTATTATCGGCAGCTACGATCTTTATCTCGTATGTATTACCAGCTGTAAGTGTCTGACTGGGTTTTATCACTATTTTATCGACATTACCCTGTAAAATTGTAGTCTGATTAATACTAGTTGCTTGAACATCATCCACATACGCAACATCAAGAGTTACATCACTACCACCGACATTTCTTAAATATACAGTCACAAATGGGTCAGTACCATTGACAGAAGCCGAAACAGTATCAACGCTAAGTGTACCCATTTCTCCTTCTCCGCCTAGTCTTCCGAACCATCCCATGGTGTATCCGTAGATCAGTATGCCGCCTGCGATTACTACTACAATAAGTAATAGAACTGATATGTAGGTTGAAACTCCTTTTCTTTTCAATAAGAATCCCTTCCATAAAGCAGTAATCATGATTACCTTTAAAGCTTATTTCAAAAACACACCAAATAAAACAAAATCAATCTATTTCTACACATTACTGCTATATTTTATTCAAATAAATATAAAAACTAAAAAATAATCATAAAAACAACATAAATAAACTAAACAAAAAAGCCGCTAACAGGGGGAGTCAACAACCAGAACCCAAAAACCAACCATCCACCAAAAAGAGACCCCCAAACAAACCATTTCCGATCCAAATAAATACAAAAACGTACATCACCAAATAATAAAAAATCGCACACTTTCCTACAAGAAAATTTTTTTCCCAAAGTACCCACCAGTAGACACCAGCATTATTGGCGCGGGGGGTGGGACTCGAACTTACTATTTTCGTCTTTCATGGCATTAACGTCTTGTATTCTGGGCTTTTTAACTGGTTTTCACGGGGTACACAAGGGATTAGATACAGTGCTTGTGGTTTTCTTCATATGAGCCGTAGGAGAAATGGCCCGGTTCGTTGTGCTCTATGTCCTGAAAAAAGGAGTCGCCCCTGCTCTGCACAGTACCAGTATCTGGCTATGGTGCTTGCACGGGTCTTATTCGGGTTTCTTCCATTCACGGAGTGGTATCCCCTTGATCTGTCCGTCCAGCAGCTTCTGGAGTGTGCTTACGGGGACACTGAAATCGTGTTCACACTGCATCTTGACGAAGATGGCTTTCCCGGATTTGCTTAGGTTGATCCAGCCCCTGACGGGTTCCTGGTTCTCATACTTGTTTTTTGACATATCTGTTCGGGAGTGGCTCCCAGCCAAGAATATATA
>CALGBN010000197.1 GCA_937877765.1 Candidatus Bathyarchaeota archaeon
CACATTAACAAAGCTACCCAATGGGGCATCTGTTTTCACCGCGATAGCCTTGTAGACATAGTTGCGCCCCACCTTTGTACTACGTTTCCCATGCTCAGTGACGAGTATCTCGCCCTCCCAGTCAATCCAGCGTTTCCCGACATCAACGGCGATCTCTTTCCAGAGCTTGGTCATCATTCTTGAACGCTCCTTGGTTTCTCGTCCATGGAGTCTTCCGGGCATCTTGGCTGCGTCTGTACCGGGACGTTCCCAGAACCTATTGATGTTAAGAACATCGGGTCTAAGCCACTTGATTAGGTCCAATGAGTCTTGGAACTGTCCAGGAGTCTCACCGGGGAAACCGCAGATGATGTCTGTGCTTATCCCTATCTCGGGTATGGCTTCCCTTAGCCTGTTTACCACGTCTTTGAACTCTTGGACTGTGTATCTTCGACGCATAGCTTGTAGTATTTTGTCATTACCTGCCTGTATTGGGATGTGTATGAACTTGTAGAGCTTAGGGCTCTTCATGGACTCTATCATATCGTCCATTATCTTTGAGAAGCTGTTAGGGGTAGTCATTCCGACGCGTACCCTGAAATCACCTTCAAGTGTAGTGATTCTATCGAGTAGCTCTGGGAGCATGACTCCATTATCGTTGTATGTGGCGGTGTCCTCTGCGGTTACCCATATTTCTCGGCAGCCTTCACTGATTGCTGTGGCTGTGTCTTGGACTATTTTTTCAGCTGGGAAGCTGTAAAGGTGTCCACGCGCAAATTTTACAATGCAGTAACTGCAGTTACCGAGGCAACCTGTGCTAATGGGAGCTATGTGTATGAGCGGGTTTTCTCGTACTCTTGGTAGGCAGGTTCTGTCTGTTGCTTCCCCATCGATGTAGATGACTTGTTCTCCGCTTAGTGTTTGGTTTACTGCTTCTATGATATTCTCAAGGTCATCTGGTCCGACTAGGCTCGCTAATGGTACGAGTTTCTTGACTTGTTGGGTCATGCTTTTTGGCATGCAGCCGGCTACGATGAGGGGTTTTCCCGATGCTTCTAGTTGGCGTAGTTCTTTGCTGACTTTTTGTTCTGTTGGTGTTTTGACGACACATGTTAGGATTATGTTGATGTCTGCCTCTTCTGGGGTGTCTACTAAAGTATGCCCGTTTTCTTTTAGAGCGCCTCGTGCTATCTCTGCGTCTGCTTTATTGGCGCTGCAGCCATAGGATTTTACGTGTACGTTTGGCATCTGGGTTCCTTCTTTGGGTGTGTTTGGTTGTTTTTAAACGGTGTGGGGAGGGTTTGTATTTAAACGGTTTTTCGGTTTTTGGGTTTGGGTTTCGGGGTGGTTGAAAGTTTTTATAAATTAGTGTGAGTTTTCTGTGTATTTGTGGTTGTTTTTTTGGTGTTATTTTTAGTGTTTATTTGATTGTTTTTTGCTCTTTTTTTGTATTGATGATTTGGTTTTGACCTTGGTTCCTATGCCGGAGTTACTCTCATGTGATGAGAGTGTTGTAAAGTTACTCTAAGATATTGAGGATAATTAATATGTTTAATACAACCCAGTATGTTAAGCTATTGGGAGATGTTATTAGAAATATCATACATTACAAGCTCAACGCCGATGTACACACCTTAATGAGACAAAACAGGTTTGTACATGACATTATATGTCGGGCAGATATTGGGGGAGTAATAAGAGACATGGTATTAGTAGAAAGGGCGCTCAACTGGGCGCGAACCGACCTCGTAGGCGAGACAAAAAGAATCATTCTCGGTGAACCAAAACCAGTTCTCGACTTAACTGGACTAGTCAAGGGGGTAATGGCACTGGAAAACCTAGGACTATACGAAATGGAACCAGATGTTGGAAGATCAACCACAAAAATTGACCTAGGAATCGAGCTCTACGATATGGAAAACTGGGATTAGACACCCAGTACCCTTCTTTTCTTTCTAAAATTCTTACTAAGCCACTCAGTGAAACGAGTATATGTTCCACCCACACTTGTACGCCCAAGCCGTATCGCCTTGATTACATCATCCTTACTCGGAGAATCAGCCTCAACCACCGTAAAAGACCGCCCGATTGTCTCAGGAATATGAGAGTCGCTCCCCCCAGTCACTGTCTCTTATACACATCTCCGAGCCCACGAGACCTCTCTACATCTCGTATGCCGTCTTCTGCTTGAAAA
>CALGBN010000198.1 GCA_937877765.1 Candidatus Bathyarchaeota archaeon
GCAGGATGAATTCAGTAGGCTACAGAGAGAAGCTAAGACCGTGATGGCGGTTGGAGTAGACGGTGAACCCGCTGGAATCATCGCAGTCGCTGACACGTTGAAGGATGACTCGGTGCTTGCCTTGAACGAGTTGAAGAAGATGAGTATGAAGACCATCATGTTGACAGGCGATAACAAGGCAACCGCAGAAGCCATCGCAGCTCAGGTAGGCATTGATGATGTTTACGCTGAGGTTATGCCCGACGAGAAAGTCAGGGTGGTTATTGATGCTCAGGAGAAGTATGGCATGGTGGCGATGGTGGGTGACGGCATCAATGATGCCCCGGCGTTAGCTCAGGCAAACGTTGGTGTTGCTATCGGAACTGGCACTGATATCGCGATAGAGTCTGGTGACATTATACTGGTACGCGGAGACCTAACAGGATTGGTCACTGCGATTAACTTGAGTAACGCTACTTTCGATAAGATTCGTCAGAACCTGTTCTGGGCGTTCTTCTATAACGTTATCAGTGTACCAATCGCGGTACTCGGCTTACTACACCCAGTAATCGCAGAGTCAGCTATGGCGCTAAGCAGCGTATCAGTTGTAACTAACGCGAACCTCTTACGACGTAGAAACATCAAGCCAAGCTACGTAAAGTAGATCAAACATCAATTTTTCCCTGATTAAAGTGATAAATATCAACCGAAAAAATAGAATAATGTTGTTATTGATTTAAAATAAAAGGAAAAAGTCTTGGGATAGAGATTTTATTCTATCTTAGTTTGGACAGACGCCGTTGTTACCGTTACCTTTTCCGCCACGGTTTCCGCTTCCGCGTCCACCATATTGTCCGCCACTACCGGAGCCATCACGTAGCTGTTGTCCATGAGGACCCTGTGAGCCATAGTGTGGGCCACTCCAGAGTGGAGCGTCGATGCCCCATTCCTGTAGCTGGTTGGCTTTCATTTCCCTGATATCTTCCTGTGTGGCGCCTGCTTCAAGCATCTCTTGGGTCTGAGTGACTAGCTGGGTCTGTTGTTCATCTGTGAGCTGTGACCAGAATCCCCTGCCGTTCATGAGACCAAGGACACCGGTTCCGTCGCATACAGTTGTATCATCGATGACGGTGTCGTCTTGTGCTAGGGCGAATCCTATTCCGCCCATGACTATCGCGATTACCGCGAGCAGTCCGAGTATTGTATTTTTCTTTGTGTTCATTTGTTTCACAGGCAGAGCATCCGCAAAGTGCTTATAATGGGTTTTCCAAGTTCATTCCAGAGTTATTCCCAAATCTCCCCCTAATTCAGCCAGAGTTCAGGTGAAGAGGTTTTTTTACTACAATAATCCAATCTATGATATCTTGAAGCCTCCTCGTAAGAAGTATTTCAACTATATCATCCAGTGGATGATTGGCGGTACACGAGGAGGACTAAACAGAGCCAGAATAATCAGTACCCTAGCTGATCAACCCCTGAACGCACATCAACTAAGCCAAGAACTAGAACTGGATTACAGCACCATTCGTCATCATGTTGAGGTGATGGAGAAGAATGGTTTGGTTACGAGTCTCGGAGATGGTTATGGTATGGTCTATTTGTTGACTGATGATATGCTGGAGAATTATGGTTTCTTCGAAGAAATTTGGGAGAAAATTGGGAATAAGGAGAAAAAGAGTGATGAGGATGGAGACATAGATGAAGGAAAATAGAAGCCTCACCGGTATCATAGCTGTAGCTCTGATCATAGGTGTTTCTGCGTACTTGATAGCCATACAAGGTAATTATACAATGGGACATGGTATGGGTCAACATCAAAACGACCTAGCCATCTACTACACTTTCAAGGCTGTACTGGCAAGTGTGAACGCTTTCCTGTTGATTGTTCTATCCTCGATCTACTGGAAGGTATACAGGGACACTGAGCTGGAGTTCTCCCTCGGCTTAGTGATATTCTCCGTCGCCTTGCTTATGTACTCTATAGTATCAAACCCATTACTGGTAAGTGTAGCCGGTTACAGGGCGTCTGGTCTCGGGCCATTCGCGATGTTGCCCGACCTCTTTACTTGTATAGCATCTTTCACGCTACTGTATATCAGTAGGTGATTACTTTTTGATTACAACGGTCTCAGATTTCTCGTAATGGTATGGGTCATCTGGGTCTGGTTCTTTGTCATGGTTAGGCTCTTCCGCGACATCAAACTCTGATAATATGTCTACCATGTATGTGACTTTGACCTCGTATCTATCTGTTTTTTCTTGTATCCCGTCTATCTTGATGTCAGAGATGGATACTGAACTGAGGTGTCCACTTCCTCCAGATTTGTCCCCGGTTCTCTCAGCGAGAATCATATTTACTTTCTCATATGTTTCCTCTTTATTCATACCAAGCATACCTCTTTCCCATATCTCCCCAGTCAAAATAGAGCTTCTGCCATAGACGCTCTATTGATTCCTCTAGTCCTGTGTATATGATTGCTAGGTTTTTACCCGGATATCCTACCATGAATGCGTCTGCTTTGTATTTTTTCATTATTTCAATGATGAGTCTTTCATCAAGTTTCTCCTCAGAATGGCCCCAGAGATAATTCTTCCTAACATGTATTGGTTCCTTGAATCCTTCCTCTGTTATTTTCCCGGATGCATCAAGTATCTTGTTGAATTGTATGCGGGTTTCCTCCGATGGGTCTACTCCATAGCTGTCTCTTATACACATCTGACGC
>CALGBN010000199.1 GCA_937877765.1 Candidatus Bathyarchaeota archaeon
GGCTAGGAGAACCCGGCAACCAAACACTATGCATCCCAACAATGTTTTAAACGTTATTCCTTGGAGTAGACTCGTTTTCCCTCGACAAAGGTCATCTCACAGGTCCAGTCCTTGAGCTTTTCATGTTCAATATCTAAGGGGTTAAAGTTCCATACAGCCAAGTCAGCGTATTTTCCCACCTCGATTGAACCTATTTTGTCTTCCATGAAGCAGTGTTTAGCAGCGGACTTTGTGTAGAAGCTTAGGGCGGTTTTTGGGTCTACTGCTTCCTTGGTTCCTAGTGTGTTTCCTTTGATGGTTTTTCGTGTCACCGATGCGTATAATCCAATGTTTGGGAGGGGTGGGGTAACGGTAGCGTCATGACTGATGCCAACAGGCACCCCTAGCTCGGTTAATGTTTTTACAGGCATACATTCCTTACATCGCTCGATTCCAAGAGCTTCAATGAAGCTCTCACCAAGGAAATAGAAGAAGGGAGTCTGGGTGTTAACCATAACTCCTAGATCAACTAGTTGTTTCTTTGCTTTCTCTGTAGGGAAGTAACAGTGGACAATCTGGTGTCTTGGATCGGGTCTAGGGCTAGTCTTTTGAGCGTACTCATATGCATCCATGGTCATGTCTATGGCTTGGTCTCCGATGGCGTGGATGGCTATTTGGAACCCGTTTCTATGACCGAGTTCAACCATCTGGTTAAGTTCATCTTGCCGGATCATCATATTTCCATACACATCAGGCTTGTCCTGATATCCATCATAGAAAAGGGCGGTTCGCGGCCCAACTCCACCATCGACAGCCATTTTAAGCCCAGTAATTCTGAGTATATCATCTCCACCAACTACATAGTTATCGACAGCCCACTGAGTTTCATTGAGGCTCTGTAGGAAACCAATCTGTATCTGTACCCTATGGGTGAGTTGGTCTCTTCTGTGACTCTCCATAAAAGCCTCAATATCCTCTGCTAACAGACCCGGCTCAATCACAGTGGTAAACCCAACAGCGTGGAAATCCCTACACGCTTGTTGAATGGCTTTTAACTTGTCTTCTTGGTTCCATTTGATGACGTCAAGAACTAGTTTAGTAGCCTGACCTCTGAGTAAGCCTGTTGTCTCTCCGTTCTCATTCTTTTCGATTACACCGAACTCGGGGCTAACTGTATTCTTGTTCACGCCGGCAAGTTCCAATGCCTTACTATTTGCAACACCCATCTGGAAAACACGCTTTATGTAGACTGGGTTATCTGGGCTCACAGGGTCAAGATCATGTTTAGTAGGGTATCTTTTCTCCTCAAGTAGTGTCTCATCCCAGACATGGGCGATTATCCATTGTCCCTTTGGTGCGGTTTTGATTCGTTCTTCAATCTTAGATACTATTTCTATGATACTCTTCGCTTTGGGGTATCGTATGTCGATGATGAAAGCCGAGGAAATACCGTGTTCAAGAAAGTGGTCATGAGTATTCACCAAACCAGGTGTACAACATCTTCCATCAAGGTCTATAACCTCGGTCATTGGTCCAATGAGTCGTTTTACCTCTGGCTTACTACCAACAGCAATTATTTTTCCGTCTTGGACCGCCAAAGCGTCTACTGTGCCACGTTTTGGGTCCATTGTGACGACTGGTCCGTTTTGGATAACTAGATCAGCGAAAGACATGGTTTACTGATGGCGGTTTATGCCTAAAAATTGTCTCTTCACAACTTCAAACGCCAGTACTCGCCATCATCATGGAAGCCTCGTCTGGTATAGAGAGGTTTACCCAAATCGCTAGGATTATTCACCTGTAGGTCAAAGCAATTCATCGTTTTTGCTTCTTTGATGGCTTCATCCAGTAGTTTTCCGCCTATCCCCATGCCTCTTGAATCCTCATCCACGATATACTCCTCAATTCGAGCATAATGACCACCGCTTCTTATCGCAACAGGATAGGATAGTGTGATGACGCCGAGAATCTTTAAATCTATTTCAGCCACTAAGATTACGCCCAGTATCGGGTTCTCCAATATCTGATGATATATTGATGAACTTACTGTTTGATCCACTTTGTATTCATCAGTTCGATGTCTTGAGGTTAATCTACTGAATAACTCGAGTACCTGCTTCTCATCAGATAATTTGGCTTTGCGTATGATTAGTGGCATAGATGATGTGTACAATAACTGGTTTTAGGAGTTTGGATAACTAGAAACGTGTAAGGGTCTTGACACCATTCTGAGTGCCAACATATGCGATCTTACAGTAACCAATGAATAACCCTGTCTCCATGACGCCCTGCACAGAGTGAAGCCGTGCATTCAGGTAACCCGGGTTATGTATAGGTCCAAAATCAGCGTCAATCAGGTTATTCCCGTTATCAGTAACAACTGGACCAAGTTTACCAACAGCTTGACGAATATCAGGTTTAGCACCCATATTACGAAGCTTCCTACTTACAGGGGCTACTGCCATTGGGTGGACCTCAAGATAGACAGGTTGATCCCGTCCCAGAACATCAGTGACCTTGGTTTGATCAGCAACCAGCACATATTCCTTGCAGCAACTAGCAACGATCTTCTCTCTTAGAAGTGCGCCGCCGCCTCCTTTTATGGCGTTAAGCTCTTGGTCTATCTGGTCTGCTCCGTCAAATCCAAAGTCTAGTACCGGGAACTCGTCCAGTGTGGTTAAGGGTATTTGGGCTTTCACTGCTTCCTGTATGGCTTGATAGCTTGTGGGTACGGCTCTGATTCCACGAAGTTCTCCGTTTCGTATCTTTTCGCCGATTATCCGTATACCTTCGGCTGCAGTTGTACCGCTTCCTATCCCGATAACCATATCGTCTTTGATGTGTTCAACAACCTTCTCGGCTGCTTTAATCTTCGCCTCATGTACCCAGCTCATTGTTCCAGCTCCAAGCGCTCTAGCTCCTCTAGCTCCTTCAAAACGTCCTGTTTAAGCTTATCTAATCTATCCTCAACAGTATCACGTCTACCTCTTCCACCGGCCTCTTCATCGTCTTCATCCTCTGGCTCCTCTTCCTTATCGTCTCCTGGAGGTGGACGTGGTCTTGTTCTTCTTGGTCTTGGCTGTGGTTCTGGCTCTGGTTCCGGTTCTGGCTCTGGTTGCTGAATATTGAGTTCCTTTATTATGAGGTCTATCTGGCTCTGTGTACTTGATAATGTCTGTTGGAACTGCTCGATGATGTTCTGTCTTATGTCCTCTAGCTCGTTGAGGCTAACTATGAGTTCAGCTTTCTTTAACTGCTCATCTACTTGCTGCATCTCGGCTTCATAGTTCTTCCCAAGCCGCTCACGCTCATCCTTGCTTATCTCTCCATTATCCTCTGCTTCAAAGAGACGCTTCATCACCATGCTTAGGATTTCTTGTTGCAGTGTAAGGGTGCGTATCTGGGTTCGTGCTATCTCTACTTGTGATCGCTCCGTGATAGTGGGTAGATCAGGCATCTTTACTTTACGTGGCTCCACCTCAACGACTATGGGGGATTTTTCATCTTCATTCTTGGCTGGTTTCTTTGTTCCTTCTGTTGCTCTTAGAAACATTATGATGGCAACAGCTGCTACGATGAGGGCGCCTATTCCCAGTATCATGTCAGTGGTTAAAGTGATAGCCATGCAGTTCACTCACTTCTTTAAGCCTTAGATATATAAGCGCTAACCCTGTTTATGTGATTGTCGCATCTAAATTGCATTATTTATTATAATAGACCGGGTATCCCCAGAAAGAGGTGAGTAACCCTAGCTGAGAAGGCGGTGTTTTGGAGGCTTGGGATTTATAGGTTGATGTGAATGATTTAAGGGGATTAATGATGACGGATGTGCTTGGGCTCGGCAAGGTAACACGGGAGGTCTTCAACAGAAGCGTACTACCCTACATACCTGTTGAGAAAGAGATAGAGCTCGACGGAGCAACAACCAACCTCACAGGGGAGACAGTTATCGCTCACAGTCCAAGCATCGGTGTACCATTAGAAGCCCTAGGGTTTTTCGCATTCCACTATTCAGCGAGTAACGTTGCGTCTAAGTTTGGTAAACCTTCACATCTTATTTCTGGGATATATCTACCTTTGAGGTCTACTGAAGAGGAGCTTCGAATTATCGCCAAGAGTCTAGGTGATGAAGCAAAGAAATACGATGTAACGATAACCGCGGGGCAGACCGCTACTTATTATGGCGTGGAGATTCCCCTGCTTACATCAACATGCATGGGGAGAAGAATCAAAGCCCCTGCTGAGGTTAAGAGCGGGGATAAGGTTCTAGTCGCTGGTGCAGTGGGGGGCGAGGCTGTCTGGCTCAGTAAAATATCGCGTGGCGAGAAATCAGATATTTGGAAAAGGTTCACCCCCCTACCAACCATATTAGCGCTTCAGAGTGCTAATGGAATCAAATTGATGCATGATGTATCAGAAGGGGGTGTAAAAGGCTCACTTCTGGAAATAGCCGTAAATAACCACTATGGTTTGCACGTTTCTTCGGAGGGTGTTGCCTTGTATAAGGGCGCTGTGGAGCTTGAAGGGGATATTATGAGGGCTCCTACCTATGGCGCTTTGATTATAATCGCTGAATCTGATGCTGTAGCTGATGTTCAGGGGAGATGTGGTCAGCTTGGGTTACCCTGTAGCATTATCGGTACAGTAGTTTCTGAGCGTGGACTTGTTTTCAATGGTGAGTCTATCATTGAGCAGGAGCGCGTCAATCTAGATGAGATTTATGGCAGCTTTGCCCAGAAAGATAGTTTACTTGATGAGTTGAATGATGCCATCAAACAAATTCAAGCGATCAGGAATCTTGTTGGTTTGATCCCGGAGGTGGGGATGAACATTGTCTACGCGAAAAAAGACGCAAGTTCAGCAAACGATATAGCAGGTCTGAGTGGACGCATAATCAAAGCAATGGGAGAACCCATGAGCTGTGGTGAAGTAACCTACGGTGCCTCAAAGTATCTCGCATCAGTTGTGCTTGAAGCCATGAAACACGAAGCTAGTAGACGTGCTGCTGTGAATATCAGAGGCGGCGATGACATCAAGCCAAAGCTTGAATCTCTTGGCTTGAAAGTAATGGTCTTACCATCAAAGATAGAAGGCGAAGGATGCCCTGTAGCCATCCATCTACATCAAGCTGAGTCAATGGTTGACGCCTATCTGCATCCGGGAGACTATGGCGTAGAGGCTACAACTACTATTCTTGGTTCTTCGCCCGGGGCTTTGGTTGATTTACTTGAGAAGTTGACGAGCCTTGAGTGATAAGATAAAAGCGTTTAACGTTGTTGCCGAGTCCTATGATATTTGGTATAAGCATCCGCAAGGTAAACAAGTATTTGATGCAGAGAAAAACGCCGTAAACCACATGATCCCAAAACAGGGGATAGGAGTAGAGATCGGGGCAGGGACTGGAGTCTTCGCGGAGAGTCTAACAACAGAAGAAAGAACGATTCTTTGCCTTGATCCATCAGTCGAGATGATTAAGAAAGCAAAGGAAAGAGAACTACCATGTATTTTGGGTGTAGGGGACTCTATTCCGCTGAGGAAATTGATTGATTTCGGGTACATGATTACGGTCCTTGAGTTTCTCAATGAGCCAATCAAATTATTCAAAGAAGTCAGAGAAAACTCCAAAGAAAACCATGTTTTTTCGATTCTCTTTATCAACACAGAAAGCAACTGGGGCGACCTATACAGGGATATCGGTGCAAAAGGAGATCCAGTTTTCCAGCATGCTAGATTCTATACATTAGAAGATGTATCAATGATGCTTGAAGAGGTTGGTTATAGGATATCTGATGCCAAGGGTACACTGAACTCTGATCCAATGAAACAAGAAGTAGATGTAGACCTCGTTGAGCCTAGTAAACAGAGTGGCGTAATCATAGTTAAGGCAGAATAGCTTGTTTTTCTGGTAAAGTTTATAACGAGTAGCTGGGGCACTTTCAGTGAAGGGGAGCTGGGCAGCAGTCCGGCTGAGAGGCACGCGAACGCGTCGACCCTTTGAACCTGATCCAGGTAATACTGGCGGAGGAAGAAAATAATGAGTAAAAGAAATTTCGATACAAAGGTTTTAGCGGAGATGGCTATTATGATAGCTGCCGCTACTGTTCTTAGCATGATTAAAACTGGTCTTCCCTATGGAGGCTCTGTAACCTTAGGAAGCATGGTACCAATACTTTTGATCTCGTTTAGACGAGATGTTAAGGTTGGCGTAACAACTGGTGTGATTTATGGACTTGTTCAGATGATTCTCGACGGCTGGTTCTACAGTCCGGTTGGAATGTTCTTGGATTATCCACTTGCTTTTGGCATGATAGGTATAGCTGGTTTTTTCAAGAAGCAGCCAATCATCGGCGTTTTTGTTGCCCTCGCTGGAAGATACGTCAGCCACTTTATCAGTGGAGTCGTTTTCTTCGGTATGTATGCACCAGAAGGGACTAGCCCTGTTGTGTACAGCGCGGTCTATAACGCGACATATATGATCCCAGAGCTTATCATCAGCGCGGTTTTGATCTATTTGCTGGTTCAGCGTGATGTGCTGAACATGAACCTATAACCCTCTTTTTGCTTTTTTTCTGTTAATTTTTACCCCATATATGCAATTAGTGTTGCACAAACTGCTTATAACCGGTGGTTGGTCTGTCTTCTAAAACTGGTGCACACATTGAGTGATAACGAGTTCTACATGAGTACATACAAACCAGACATCGAGATTAATCTCCCAAAAAAAGTCTGGCTATTTGATACAACCCTACGTGACGGCGAGCAGATGCCCGGCGTCACCTACACGATAGACGAGAAGATCATGATCGCACGCCAGCTTGACGAGCTACGGGTACCCAAGATAGAGGCAGGGTTCCCAATCACTAGCCCCGGAGAGACTGAGGCGGTCAAACGGATCGCAGGACTTGGGCTTGACGCCACTGTCTGCGCACTTGCTCGTCCACTGAAGGGGGATATTGACCGTGCTCTAGACTGTGATGTGCCTTATATTCACATTTTCATCAGCACAAGCGATCTCCACATCAAACACATGATGAACACCACTCGTGAGGAAGTTATGCGTCAGAGTATCGAGGGAATCGAGTACGCAAAAGACCACGGAGTTAGAGTCGAGTACAGTCCACAAGACGCTACACGCACCGATATGGACTATCTTAAGGAGATATGTATCGCAGCAACTGATGCAGGAGCTGAGATGCTCAATATACCAGATACGGTTGGTGTCATAACTCCTAGAAACGCCTACATGTTCTTCAAAGAACTCAAAGAAACAGTTGATACCCCATTGAGCGCCCACGCCCACAATGATATGGGCCAAGCAGTAGCTACAAGTCTAGCAGCAGTCGAAGCAGGAGCAGAACAGATACATGTATGTGTAAATGGACTAGGGGAAAGAGCGGGAAATACGAGCCTTGAGCAAGTTGGAGTAGCTTTGATGGCTCAATATGGCATAGACACCGGGTTAAACTACAAGAAAATAGCCGAAACATGCAGCCTAGTTGAACGCCTAAGCGGAGTATACCATCCACCAAACAGCCCAATCGTAGGAGACAACGCCTTCGCCCATGAGGCAGGCATCCACGTACATGGTTTGCTTGGATTCAGGGGTAACTATGAGGTTATCAACGCAGAGTTCGTCGGCAAGAAATCAAGGATCGCGGCTGGTAAACACGCAGGACGTCATGGAGTATTCAAGATGGTTCAGGATATGGGTTTCGAGCCCACCGAGGAACAGTTGAGAACTATCTCTAAGAGGGTCAAATCCATTGGTGACACGGGTAAGGTTCTGACTGACAGCGACTTGTATGCAATCGCCAAGGATGTAATGCATCTTAGAGTAGAGGACAGAGTCAAGCTAGACCAGTTATTAGTCGTCACAGGTAACACCATCACACCTACCTCAAGCGTAACGTTGATCGTTGACGGTACCCCCTGTCTCTTATACACATCTGACGCTGCCGACGAATTAGACGGTGTAGAT
>CALGBN010000200.1 GCA_937877765.1 Candidatus Bathyarchaeota archaeon
GTTTTACGCTTAGCTTCATAGTTGGCATTATCGTTGCCATCATGCGTCTCTATTTCCTCCGTGAAACCATCACAGATATTCAGGAGATAGACTGGAACCCCGTCAGATTATTCAGTCGAGCATATCGGAACACAAACGAGTCACTGGTATGGGTATGGGACAATGTGCGGAGCTATACAGCTGTTAGTATGTTGTTGAGCTTCCTCGGTAGTATGATTCTTCCTTTCTGGATTCTCTATGCTACCGATGCGTTAAACTTGACCGCATATGACTGGGGCGTCATACTCCTCTGGAGTGGAGTGGCACGAGCCTTACTGAGTCTCTTTATCGGTGAGATCGTTGACAGGTATGGTTCACGTAATTGTATTTTATTCGGGTTAGCCCTCGGAGTCTTCAGCATGTTCGGATTCACTCAGGCACAGGGCTTCTGGCTGGCTTTACCCATGTACTCGTTAATCACGTTGAGCAGCGTATTCATCTGGATATCATCACAAGTTTATCTCGCTGACAGTATCCCAAGGGAGATCCGTGCTAGAATAATGGCTGGGCTAGGTAGCGGTATGAGCCTCGGAGTCTCAGGCGTTGGTTTTGCATCCGGTTTCCTCATATTCTTCCCAAAGACGCTTGGCAGCCTTGTTGGGGGCTTTATCTATCACATTGATCCCCGTCTGCCATGGGTTATGCAGTCGGCGCTGCTTGCTTTTGGGCTCGTATACACGTATCTGCGGATACATGATGCCGAGACTCCGTATGAGTAGTAACAAGTTGTGACTACAAGTCTTGAGTATGACTAGTGAGTCTGCTTTAAAAGTAAATTTACTTCACAATTCAATGAGAATAAGATGGAATATAGTGAATTACCCAACACAAGAATATCCGGATCAGGTAGACTAACCCTACCCGGATACGGAACACTCAAAATATCAGGCTCAGGGCGCGTAAATTCAGACTCAATAAGCACAAGCGGAAGTAGCACAATCCCCGGAGGACTCAAACTACACGACCTCAAGACCAGCGGATCAACAAAAATAGAGGGCGACTTAGCCTCTGATACCGTTAAATTCAGTGGCTCGGCCCTAATTGAAGGCTCATTGGAGTGTGAGGAGCTAACAAAATCAGGCAGCATCAAGATCGGTAAGAGCCTCAAAACCGATTACGCTAGGCTCTCAGGCAGCACCCATGTACGAGAGGGTGGCTTGATTGGTCGTGAGATCGAGACAAGTGGATCAATCGAGTTTGGAGGTGATCTGATCTCTGAAGATCGAATCATGTATAGCGGTGTTATGCGGGTTGATGGACGGGTTCAGGGAAAGTCCTTTGAAGCTAGGCTTAGCCGAGACGAGAGCTACATCCGAGACGGCATAACCTCTGACTACATCAATATTCTGAGGAGCCACGAGGACTGGCGAAACATGGGCAGCCTAGTCACCTCCGACATCACAGGTGAAGATATCACCCTTGAGAATGTCCAATGCGATAATATACGGGGAAAGAATGTCATCATAAAGACTGTCTCTTATACACATCTGACGCTGCCGACGAATTAGACGGTGTAGATCTCGGTGGTCGCCGTATCAT
>CALGBN010000201.1 GCA_937877765.1 Candidatus Bathyarchaeota archaeon
CTCTATGATTTTTCTGCCGTTTCGGGTTACTGTGAGGTTTTCTACCTCTATGATTGGCTCCAAGGTTAATTGATCAATCCCTGTTGAAGATTATTTAGGTTAGCTTCAAGCTGCCCCAAGTAGTCCAAGTCATCCAACGGACCCAGCATCAAGTAAAGTTCCAATATCTGGACATCTTCACTGGTACGAGAAGACAACTCGTTCTGCAGAGTCTCCGCGTAATCGGTACTGTACACGGGGTCCACGTAGATAACGTAACTATTCTCCTGCTCCATGGCGTCTATTATCTCGGTGATCTGGGTTGTGCTGGGCTGCTCATCTGCACTCAAGCCGATGACGCCGTGCTGCTTAAGATTATACCTGTCCGCAATGTACCCATATGCGCTGTGAGTGACAAAGAACGTCTCGCCCTGCGCTGCCGCTAACGTAGTTTGGTACTCAGAATCTATGTTATTCAACTCTTCATCTAGCTGCGCCCAATTAGAGGCATAGTAATCAGCATATTCTGGGTCAGCCTCTACGAGTGCCTGATAGATGTTCTCGGCAATACTTTGTCCAGTATACGGGCTTACCCATAGATGTGGATCACCCTCATCATGATCATGCTCTTCCCCTTCGTGTTCCTCCCCCGGAGGAGGCAGAAGATCGATGCCTGTGCTTGCCTCAAGGATGATTTTTCCATCAGGGTCAATGGTCGTAAGTATATCATCCTCCATCCAATGGTCCAACCCTGCTCCGAGGTATACTATGATGTCTGATTCCTCGGTCTCAGCGATGTCGCTGATGGAGGGTTGCCAGCTATGTACCTCGCTGTTGTATGGTATCAGTGTGGAGACCTGTACGTGTTCACCGCCTATGGTCTCAGCGAAATACGCTAGCGGATAGAAGGATACGGTTATCTGTAGTCTTGAATCGTCGTCTGCTGGTTGGAGCCTTGGATACATTAAGATGGCTCCTGCTATCAGCGCGACGGCGATTACAGCTATAATTAAGGTACTGTTTTTGCTCAAATTAATCTCTGAGTCTGAAACGAAAAGGCGGTTAATAAAGTTTGACGGTTTTTTATTAAAACATGGAACGGGTTAAATCCGATCAACCAACACAATAGGCAATGAAGACTGTAAAGGCGGATGAACAGGGACTCAAAGCAGCCGCAGAAATCATCAGAAAAGGAGGAGTTGCAATCTACCCAACCGAAACAGTCTACGGA
>CALGBN010000202.1 GCA_937877765.1 Candidatus Bathyarchaeota archaeon
TAATGATACGGCGACCACCGAGATCTACACCGTCTAATTCGTCGGCAGCGTCAGATGTGTATAAGAGACAGTATGTGCCCTGTGTGCCCTCAAGCACCACGTTCTCACCATTATCTAGTGCCTTATTGACCAATGTTGGAACATCCTTGAGATACTTTGCTAACTCGGGAATTTCACGAGCCATCTTTGCTACACGGTAAGCCCTGTCAGCGTTACATGGACCAGTACCTGTGCCTGTGGTGCCTATTTTTTCTTTGAGATATCCTTTGCCATCTGCCTCGATGTGTTTGGGCTCTATGATGGCGCATTGTGGGTCCAGCCCAAACCTGTCTTTGATTCCAGTAGTCTCTATCTCTTTGAGGAGTACCTCTGGGTTCACTACCACTCCGGGTCCTATTAGTTGGAGTGATCTGTCATTCACGAAGCCGCAGGGGACCATTCTGAGCTTGTATTTTACATCATTTTTTACTACTGTGTGTCCAGCGTTGGGTCCTACTCCACCTCTGGCTACTACTGCGGCGTCCTCTGATACCGCTAAATATGATACGATCTTACCTTTTCCGCCGTCTCCGAAGAAACCATCAACAACAATTGTACAGCTCATTAGCTCACCGAGCCGAATACTCACCCCCAGATAATGATTTAAGTTTAACGCAGTTCAACGCGCGCGCATATGTCTATAGCGTTTATTATCGTATTAATTGGGTTCATATATTATATCCGTGTGAAAAAAATGAACGCGCGTCTCATGTAACAGGGATATTGAATTTCCCGCAATATAACAAATAATTTGATTTGATATTAGTTCTTATGTCCTACAATAGTTTACGGAAAAATGTTATCTCTTTTGACTAGGACGATATAGCGCGGTTATTTGATGAGGCAAAAAGAAGCAATAAAAGCCCTTTTTATAATGGTCCTGATTGTCGCTGGTTCATTTTCCCCTACCTGTCTGGCTTTAAACACGGATTCACTTAACGGGGAGTTAACTGATGAAATCTCAAGACTAGTAGCGTCAGGGGGTATTCCTTCCCTACAAATATGTGTGGTATCAGGTAACCAGAAATGGATCAAGGGATTCGGCGATCAGACCGATAAAGACATTGTTTTCCTGGTTGGTTCAATCCAGAAAGTATTCGTTTCCATCTCGATACTACAGCTTTACGAGGAAGGTTTGATTGAACTCGATGATGATGTGAACAATTATATGCCCTTCAATATCAGGCACCCAGAATACCCTGAAAAACCCATAACCATCGGGATGCTTCTATCTCACCGCTCAGGACTAGATGGTACACTACCTTCAGAATTCGCGTATGACTGGATCGACGATAACCCCGTTGAATGGACGCGGAGCTTCTCAGAGGACTTGATTGAGGTCTCTCTTGAGGAGTGGTTAGAGATGAACCTAGACGAGAAAGGAAGCCTTTACTCGCCCAGTTACTGGGTACGAGAGCCTGGCACTGGGTACAGTTACTCTAACAATGGTTACAAGATATTGATGTGTATCTTGGAGAGGGTTTCTGGTCAATCCATTCAGGACTATATGGATATGAATATCTTCACACCTCTGCAGATGGAACACACAGGGTTCAATTCATCCGAGTTTATTGATGTACACGCGGTTCCTCACACCCGCATATATGGGAATAACACAAACATCCCCCTACCAGTCTGGAGTGGCAGATACATGCTACGGAGCTCAGTCAGTGACATGGGGAACCTGATGATAGCACTGATGAATGACGGCGTTTTTGATGGCTTCCAATTACTTGAAAAAGAAACAATTGAGTTGATGTCAACAAACACTCGAAACTCGTTTTTTATCAAAGAGCTGATACGAAAGCTGAAGAGGGATGGTTACGGGATGGGGATAGAGGTATGTAACCATGGTTTACTGGGTCATGGTGGTTCTACTGTGGGGTTCACCGCTGAGTTCTACTTTAACCCATCAAAAAACACAGGGTTCATACGATTATCAAATGTGAATGCCATACTAGACTATACATCTGAAGGATGGCGGGATATCGGCAACATCAATGGCGCGATAAGGACCAAGATACTGGTAAAACTAGGGCTACTACCTGTGGTGGATTATATTTGGATATTTCCAGTAACAGGGAGCTTAATTGTGCTCATCAAAAATCGAAGAAAAATACTGGAAAAACTAAGCAAAAACTCATTTTTTCAGGGGGATCATTAGACACAGCCCAATGCATCTTCTCATGTAACAAGCATATTTGATATATGTTGTACTTGATTCCTTGGCATTCTACCTACTGCGCGCGCTTGGAAGGCTAGATCATTTGCCTCTTTCTAGTGGTAGGAGTTGACTTAAACATGTAATTTAGCAACACGCTGGCGCGGGGGTTGTCTCAAATAATACTTCACCCTACCAGTATTAACAACAATCAGGGGAAGTTTGTTTGGGGTATAAATTCAAACCGGAGCTGTACCTTCGACCAAAATCAATCAAGGAAACAACCAATGCCTTGATGAAGTATGGTAAAGCTGCCAAAATAATAGCTGGAGGCACAGATCTGCTGGTCGATAAACCTGAGGAAACCAGAGTTCTGGTTGATATCACTGGGTTAAATTTAGGCTATATAGAGGGAACAGAGCAAGGATTACACATTGGAGCCACAGCCACATTTAACAAAATCCATGATTCACCTTTCCTCATACAACAACCTCTGTCTCTTATACACATCTCCGAGCCCACGAGACCTCTCTACATCTCGTATGCCGTCTTCTGCTTGAAAA
>CALGBN010000203.1 GCA_937877765.1 Candidatus Bathyarchaeota archaeon
AGCCCAGAGATGCTAGTAAGGGTGGATAAGGGAAATGTTGAAACTTACCCTATCGCTGGCACAAGACCAGTCGTCGATGATCCGGAGGAAAACATCAAGCTTGGAAAAGAACTGCTTGAGGACCCCAAAGAGATGGCAGAACACGTCATGCTTGTGGACCTTGCGCGTAATGACGTGGGCAAGGTATCCAAACCGGGCACAGTTAAAGTACCCCACTTCCTTGAGGTCCATCAATACAGCCATGTACAGCACATCGTTAGCAGCGTCACAGGGAAACTCAAGAATAACTGCACCAGCTATGATGCGTGAAGGGCAGTCTTCCCAGCTGGAACAGTCAGCGGCGCACCGAAGATAAGAGCGATGGAGATAATAGACGAGATCGAACCCACAAGACGAGGACCCTATGCGGGTACCGTAGGTTTCTTCAGCTTGAACGGGAACGCCGATTTTGCCATCACAATAAGGACACTGATGAGAAGCGGAGACAGAGCCTACATTCAAGCAGGTGGCGGTATTGTCTATGATAGCGTACCCGTAACCGAGTTCGAGGAAACAGGGCACAAGATGAACGCGTTATTGAAAGCCATCGAGCTGGGAGGCGCCCCGCTATGAAGGTTCTCGTAATCGATAACTATGATAGCTTTGTCTACAACCTTGTCCAGTATATCGAGGAGCAGCATTGCCGGGCGGTTGTTTACCGAAACGACGAGGTAACCCTCAAACAAGTCAAACGAGAGAAACCCGATAAGATAGTGCTATCACCGGGTCCAGGGCACCCGGATGATCCGACTATGTTTGGTATATGCAAAAGGATTCTCCTTGAACTTAGTCCCAAGATACCAACGCTAGGCGTCTGCTTGGGCCATCAGGGGATCATCTCGACCTATGGAGGAGATGTGGTTAGAGCCAACAATATCGTCCATGGTAAAACGAGTGAGATAAAGCATAACGGTAAAGGACTTTTCAAGGGTGTGGAGAATCCCTTCACTGCTACTAGGTACCATTCACTTGTAGGTAATAAGCAGACCTTGCCAGAGTGCCTTGAAGTGACGGCCAAGTCACTGGATGACAACGAGATCATGGGCGTTAAGCATGTCAAGTATCCTCTCTATGGTGTCCAGTTCCACCCAGAGTCAATACTCACCACAGAGGGAAAGAAGATCATCAGGAACTTCTTGGAGGCTCAGCCATGAGCATGAAAAACATAATAAGCAAGCTTGTGACTGGACGGGACCTCTGTTTCAATGAGGCTAGAGACGCCATGAGGATTATAATGAGGGGAGAGGCAACTGACGCTCAGATAGGATGCATACTCACAGCCCTCAGAATGAAAGGAGAGAAAGTAGAAGAGGTAGCCGGATTCGCCTCTGCTATGCGAGAGTACTGCCAGAGGATAACACCGAAGGTAAAAAGTAGACTTTTGGACACATGCGGTACGGGAGGCAACACGTTCAAGTCCTTCAACATCAGCACCATATCCGCTTTCGTAGCTGCTGGTGCAGGGGCTTGTGTCGCCAAGCATGGTAACCGGTCGTATACTAGTCAATGTGGAAGCGCTGATGTCCTTGATGCACTTGGATTTAGACTTGATCTAACTCCCCTTGAGGTAGCGAGACTCATAGAGAAGGTTGGCGTTGGCTTCATATACGC
>CALGBN010000204.1 GCA_937877765.1 Candidatus Bathyarchaeota archaeon
ATCTACACCGTCTAATTCGTCGGCAGCGTCAGATGTGTATAAGAGACAGCCATGGGAGTGCTGGGAACCCTTCCCATATCTATGCAGCTTACACTTCACACAGTGGCTAAGACTTCTCGGTAGCCGAGAAAAACTGGTTGAGTGGCTGAAGATAGATGAGTTCAGGCAAAAGGCATGGGACGAGATAGAAGAAGGCAAACTCTTCCAAAGACTAGTCATCAACCCATGCGTGAACCCACACTGGGCGGAAAACTTCAAGATAGTGACCCATAAAAACCCGGAATATGCGGGCAAAACACTCGCTGAGGCCGCAAAGATACATGGAAAGGATGCATGGAACACCCTTTGCGATCTAATAGTACTTGACCCAGATAGCATGGGAGCTCACACCGATTACCGTGGAATTGAGGCACAGATGAAGGAGTTCTTCAAACACCGGCTAGGTACCGCCGGTCTGGACGTTGGAATCAGGGATGACAAGGATGTGATGAACAGAAACCCTCCATACGCCACACCGCTACCCGACACATTCAGCGGCTACCCCAAGTTCTTCATGCGATACGTACGAGACCGCGATTTCCTAACTATGGAGGAAGCAGTCCAGAAGACGTCAACTATACCCGCCAAGACATACAAGCTAAAGGACCGTGGTACCCTGCTACCCGGTGGCTACGCGGACATCGTGTTGATGGACTTGGAGAAACTGGATCACACTGGGCACCCAGAGTTGACCACAACCTATCCCAAGGGCATTCCCTATGTCTTGGTGAACGGTAAGGTTGTAGTGGATGCTGGTGTTCACACTGGAACAAGACCCGGCGTCATCCTCACAAGAGAAGCATAGACATGATGGTGAACATCACATCACCAAACACAACAGAGATAAAATAACCCACCAATAACACAACAATATACGGCAGGGTCGATGAGACCCAGACCCTTTTCACTCCCCTCTCACGGAGATACCTGAAGGCTTTCCATGCCTCATCATCATCAAAAATATCCGGTCTCAACACAAGCTCTCCTCTAATTTCAAGCGGATACTCGAATGGTGGTCCTCTGAGGGATTTTACTGGTATGTTTCTCCCCGTAAACAGTAACGCGATCTTTTTCACTATCGATATATCCTCGTGGCGTTCGAATAGGTTCGCGTTACTCGACTGAGCAAGGTTAGCAAAGAGTGTATAGAAAGCCATCAAGACTCCCGCGATAGCCGAGTTTGCTATCATTGTAAACGAGAACAACAAGGGCGCATACCCAATGTATCCAAATAATGGCGTTCTTGGATGTATCACTGATAATGCTACGAATGCGATCAAGTCCGCTTCACCGAATAGGCTCAGATACCAGAGAATTCCCGATAAAATAACCATGAACCCAATGTTATACAATGCTCCTGTGGCTGATAGGTTTCCAATGATTATCTCGTAAGCGTCAATCAGCAATCCTATTCCCGTGGGTATTATCCATACAATGTCATGAATTTCACGTGTCTTGATGTCCTTGTAAGACGCGTAGCCCAACATCGCCAACGCGATTAGCACCCTAATATAATCTAAAGTGAGTGCAATGGGGCTCATGCCCTGTGTTTGTCTCCTTGGTTTTTAACTTTTATAGCTTATAGATATAAGTTTTAACGGTACTCAAACCGAGACCATATTTGAAAATTTTCAGTACTGAATATTGGCGCTGTCTCTTATACACATCTGACGCTGCCGACGAATTAGACGGTGTAGATCTCGGTGGTCGCCGTAT
>CALGBN010000205.1 GCA_937877765.1 Candidatus Bathyarchaeota archaeon
CGTGGGCTCGGAGATGTGTATAAGAGACAGTCCTTCTATCTCACCTTGACTCAGATCCCAGTTTTGACAATACTTGCATCTCCAGTTGCATCCCGGTGTAGCGATTGAGAAAACTCTAGATCCAGGAGCAAAATGGTACAAAGGTTTCTTCTCAACGTTATCGGGTTGGGCTACGCTTATCTTATCGTAGTTTAGGGAGTAAAGGGTTCCGTCTATGTTCTTCCTGACTCTACATATTCCCTTTTTTCCTTCGCTTATCGTACAGTTAAATGCGCACAGTCTGCATCTAACTGCCTTGTTTTCCTTTTTTCCGTAAAACATTGCTTCTCTCATAGTTTACCTTCAGCCCATCCTCATAATCGTGGACAAGGAACAGGTGTCCATTGGATTTGAATAAAACGAGTTCTGGACCTTAGAATAATTATAAGTTCTCAGTGTTTGACCCAATCAATCGACGTTGATTGGCTCTTTTAATGCTTACTGATCTCATGATAAGAACACGGTTATGGATGAAAAAAGAGATACGCGGATAAATATGGGTTATCAAATTAACGATCTCAGTTTCTTTCGCGTGAACGCGCAGTTAGTATGTCTAGTTGGTGACATTTCTCGTCTGTAATTTTCTGCAGCTTCTCTATTTCGTTTTCCGTCAAGTGCCTGAACCTTCCCTGAGCCCTGAGATACTCTTTAACAGGTTTCCTATCCCTTGGCTTGTATGTGAACCTGTATACTTCATTCTCCACCTCGTAGAGAGGCCACATTCCGTTATCAACAGCAAGCCTCGATACCTCTATCGCTTTTTCAGGTGGATACCTATGTCCAGTTGGACAAGGACTGTATACATGAATGTACTTACATCCTTTTATCGACAGAGCCTTCCTGACCTTCTTCTTGAGGTCTGGGATGAAGGCAGCGCTCGCCGTAGCCACGTAAGGAATGCCGTGGGCAACCATGATCTCGGTAAGGGGCTTGGTTCCTGCCTGTTTTCCTCTAACCTCTTTTCCAACAGGAGTCGTCGTGGTCCACGCCAAGTACGGGGTTGCCCCGCTCCGCTGCATACCCGTATTCATGTAGGCCTGGTTGTCGTAGACGAACATTAAGATGTCTTCGTTGCGTTCAGCTGCTCCAGAGGCTGCCATGAAACCCATGTCACCGAAACTACCGTCCCCGCTACCAAGTATCACGTTTGTACTCTTTTTACCGAGGATGTTCAGGCCACGTTTTATTCCCGTAGCCGTAGCCGCCCCTGCAGGAAGGTTCGCCGCTGATCCCCCAGTACCTAGGCTCATTGTGTGCGGTCCAGACCATCCACCACACCCCGAGGTGCTCACATAGACGGTGTTTCTCCCCGCCGCCTCCATGACTGTCCGCCATACTAGCGTCATTCCGCAGCCCTGGCAGGCTCCTGTCCCAGGATATACATAGTTTTCCTTGAGTTCATCAGACATCGGTTTTACTGATGTTTTTTCTGTAAGCTCTATCCTTGGATACCATAAGAGGTCCTGTTCGAACCTCTTCTGCTTTATTGCCTTTAGTCCTTTTTCAGCTAATATTTTGAAATCGTTTACGCTGATCTCGACTCCGCATATTCCCGAGACAACGTCTTGAATAATCGGTCTTTCATCCATATTATATAGAGCTGACTTGACATCATATCCAACCGGGGCACCCGCACCAACAGAAGAATCGTGTCTCGAAACCGCTACTATTGCTTGAAGATTCTCTGATAAACGCTGGAAATCTCCCACAGGGAAGGGTCTGAAACACCTTATTTTAACTAGGCCAACTTTTTTTCCTTCTTTACGGAGGTCATCGATAACTTTCCTCGCGTTCCCAGTGAAACTACCCATAGTAACTAGGGCGAGTTCTGCACCCTCCATCTTGTATTCTTCGATCATACCATTACCATAGCTTCTGCCAAAGGTTTCGGAGAACTCTTTGTTTACTCGCTTGATGACCTCCTTGCTTCTTATGCTTGCTTCATGGACTGCATACTTCATACTCATCATGGCCTCAGGGCTTCTCCATATATCAGGACTCATGGGGTTATCAGCATCTAATGCTCCAATGGGTTCGAAAGGTGGTAGGAACTCGTCCACAAGTTCTTGATCAGGAAGATCGACAAGATCTGTGGTATACGATATATAGTATCCTTCCTGTCTCTTATACACATCTCCGAGCCCACGAGACCTCTCTACATCTCGTATGCCGTCTTCTGCTTGA
>CALGBN010000206.1 GCA_937877765.1 Candidatus Bathyarchaeota archaeon
AGCATATTGAATTCGATACAATAGCCAATTGTATTTTATAGATAATTTGATAGGTAAATTAGATGAAATTTTTTGTTAGATAATTTTTCTTCTCCTATTTCTACGCATCAAACCTTTCACTGGTGAAGATATCTTCTCAAAAACCCTCATAAACACACATAATATACCCTCTACGAGAAAAAATGGGCTCAGAAGAAGACACATATAACATAATATTCCAAGCACTAAAACACCCAATAAGAAGAAGAATACTAAGACAACTAGACAACCAGCCAACAACCTTCACCGGCTTACTAAACGAGCTAGGGATAGACAACGGATTACTAAACTACCACCTAAACAACCTAAACTCGTTAATATCCAAAGGAACAGACGAAAAATATCGACTATCCGACTTCGGAGCCGCCACACTAACACTGACAAAAAGAGTCGAAGAACCCGCAAGACCCGAAGAAACCACGATAAAAATCCTTGATAAAAAGATACCAGTAAACAGGCTCCTAGCCATTACATTAATCATCTTATTAGCCTCGAATATTTACTCCGCCTACACGATTCAAACGCTATCAAATGATAACCTGAACGCGCTAGGCTGGACATTAACCCAGACCAGAAACCACATCAGAGAGACAAACAGCATACTAAGTAACAGCTTAGAGACCGGCAAGCTTGAGCTAGCAGCAGCTGGTGTCATCCAAAGGGATATGATAGACGCCTCACGGTATCTCAGAATATCATCAATCCTAGATAAGGAACACCGGGAACAATGGGACACCTTGGGACACGCATCCGATGACCTTGCACAGGCAATGCAACAAGTTGCATCTAAAATGGCTTCATATAGAGAAACCTCGATTAACATATCCTCAAGCCAAGAATATTACATCCAGAAAATCCATGATGATTTAACTCAGATGGAGAAAGCGTTCCCAGTTGAAATGGTGATCGGCTCCAAGCCCAAGATACTATTCAATGAGGAGCAGATTACATTGGCGGCTATGACGGCGTATGAGTTTGATACTGGTCTCGATGGGTTATATGATGCTTTTGGATTAGGAACCCCTTTCACTGTGAGGTTTGGAGAAGATTATCTCTGGATAGAAGACGAATAATTATTACTTTGTGGATTATTAGGTAAAACAAAAATACGCTAGATCAAACCTTGATCAACGGAAAAAACCTTGGAGGCTCATTTTTCCTCGAATTAGTATTGCAGCGTCCGGGTATTCCAACTCGATCATGTCTTTGACTTTCTCGCCTATTTCTTGTGATTTCGTTTTCAGGAAGAATCTGCTGTAAAGAGGTAGAACGTCCGACAGTTCTCCTGCGCCTTTTGTCAAGGCGTCCATTAAGAATCCAAGATCCACTACGGCATCCTCGTCAGTTCCTCCGTAGATTATACCGACTACGGTTAAGTTGTAAGAGGTCCTCGTGTCAACCCTTGTGCCGGCTGCCTCGGAGTACTCGTTAATCCCTCCAAGGGGAACTGAGATTACGTCTCCAACGCTAAGGCCTACGTCCTCCGCGATATGACTTGAGATTAGAATAGCGTTTTTCTCGTTCGGTTCTAGTGGACGTCCATCTTTAACTTTGTTAAACCACGAGTCGACGCCCCTTAGTTTTTCCGTCTCAATACCTAGGATATCGAAGGGGAATCTTGTCTGTGAGATGGACAGGTAATATTCCAAGCCACTCATATTCACCTTACTACCCTCGATCTCCATGTTTTCCATGAACTGGATGTCTTTGGAGTCCTCGCTTTCAAGAGAGCGGTTCCACTTGATTTGATTGGACCATGTTTCATGTTCCCTCCATTTGGGTGTATCTGGGCTCCAGGCTGACTGATACATCAAGCCTTTAACAACTTCAACTCCTTTCAAGGTTTCAAAGGACTCAACATCCTTATCTGTGAAATACCTGGTAGTATAGTATTCAGCTGGCTCATGATACTTGGAGAAAAATAATTCAGTTATTGGGGCGCTATGAGGGGCTTCTGTAGCCACACTTCCCTCGATTTTGGTAAGGTTTTCGTATCCGTAGGCACCCGACCAGACTTCAACGATCTCGATTTCCCCGACAACTCTATTGGTCGTGTAAACATAGCCTACGATTGCTAATAGAATCACTGCACCGACTGCTAACGTACGTGTTTTTTGAATAAAGGGGGGCATGAAACTCATCGCATCGCCTATTTAATTGATATACATCTGGACTTCGCCAGAG
>CALGBN010000207.1 GCA_937877765.1 Candidatus Bathyarchaeota archaeon
CCGAGATCTACACCGTCTAATTCGTCGGCAGCGTCAGATGTGTATAAGAGACAGGTCCTCAGACATCTCAACGCTGTACGGGAAAATAGCCTTCACATCCTTGGGTGATACACCTAATGTCTCCATACGTTCAGGGTCAAGTTTGATCCTGACGGCTTCTGCTCGTAGATCTACGTTGACGCTGTCAATGATGTCATCGATGGTTGTATAGGTTAGCTTCTGCGCTACCTCACGTGCCTTCTTCTCAGACTTGCTGTGTTTCTCATCTAGATAGATGTCCATTACAGGTGTTGAGGGACTCTTACGAGCGTCAACGATCTCGATGAGCCGTGGAAGACCCAATGTGACGTTTAGCTCGGCTACTCCTGCGTAGTGGAAGGTTCTTAGAGTCATCTGCGTACCTGGCTCGCCTATTGACTGGGCAGCAAGGATGCCGACTGCCTCACCTGGTTCTACTAGGCTGTAGTCGTAGTTTCTGAGTACCGATGCTATGATCTCATCGATTGCTTGTTCTGTGAGTTTTTCCTCTGTTAGTCTCTTGCGTAGTTCTTCTTTGAGGCGTATTGGTAGCTCTATCTGGATATTATCGATCTTCTCATTGACGTATTTGTCGCTGGCTTTCTTGCCTTTGTCCATGTTGATCTTTGTACGATCAGTCAACTGGGCGACGTTTACCGCGACACCGTGATCAGACTTGCTTGGGTCGATACCATCTTCACCGTAGGTGAACTGGACGATGTCTCCGACGCTGTTTCTGACGGTCCCGTCATACTCTACTCTGAGGTGCTCCAATGCGTTGATGAGACGACGCTGCATGTAACCGCTCTGCTGGGTACGTACCGCCGTGTCTACTAGTCCTTCTCGACCACCCATTGCGTGGAAGAAGAACTCAAGTGGAGTCAAACCATCCCTGTAACAGTTGTATACGAAGCCACGTGCGATCGGTGTCGCGTCGTTCTCCTTAAAGTGTGGTAGGGTACGGTCCTCATAGCCCCTCATGATTCGCTTGCCTCTGATTGACTGCTGCCCGACGCTGCCCATCATCTGACCGATGTTTAGGCTGCTGCCACGTGCACCACTACGAGTCATGACGATTCCACCGTTCTCTAGTGGTAGTCCATTCTGGACTATTTCACCTGCAGCGTCACGAGCCTTGGCTAGCTCGTTCATTACCTTGATCTCAAAGCTCTCCTGCATTGTCTGACCCGGGAGTCTTTCGAGTATTCCTGACTCGTATTCGTCTGTGAGCTTTGCGACGTTTTTCTCCATGCCGCGCATGACCTTGTGAATGTTCTTGACTTCTTTCTCTTCAAGGTCAAGCTCATCATAGCTATAGGTGAATCCTGTTAGGGTCAAGAATCCGTTGATTAGTCTGCTGACGCCGTTAAGGAAGTCATGCCCCTCATCAGTGCCATAGTCCTTGATGACCCTGTGGAAGATTGTGTCTGGGCGCTCAGCGCCGATACTGTTCTTGTCGATGATGCCTGTTTTCAGTTCTCCATTCTGGATCATTACATAGGCGTCGTGTTCACATTCCTCATACTTACACTCAGCGCAGTGCATACAGATGTTCGCCTTACTGACGAAGCTGAAGTCCTTTGGTAAGAAAATACTGAAGATGGTTTTACCGCTCCAGAGTGGCTCCGGGTCGGTCACCGTCGGCTTGGGTATCTCGCCCTTGTAGCCGATGTAGCTCAGTAGTTTGCCTACCTCATTGGCTTTGAGCATAGTCTCTTTTCGTGTGAGGAGATATGCTCCGCTGATGTAGTCTTTACCTGCTCCGATGATTGGTGCTCCGTATCTGGGGCTTAGGATCTGGTCCTGTACCTGCATCAGCATACGTGCCTCTGTCTGAGCCTCCTTGCTCTGTGGGATGTGGAGGTTCATCTCGTCTCCGTCAAAGTCTGCGTTGTAGGGTGGGCAGACGGTGAGGTGCATCCTGAAGGTCTTGTATGGAAGCACTTTGACTCTGTGAGCCATGATGCTCATCCTGTGGAGGCTGGGTTGTCTGTTGAATAACGCAATGTCTCCATCCTTCAGATGACGTTCAATAATAAAGCCAGGCTCAATGCTCTCAGCGATCATAGTACGGTCCTGTACGAACTCCAACCGGATACGCTTCTGATCTGGCCTTATAACGTACAATGCACCGGGATGCTGGTTGGGACCGTTAATAACAAGCTTCTTGACCTCCTCAATGTTCCTCTCAGTTACAACATCGGGAACCGTAAGCTTGGTCGCGATGTGCAGTGGAACACCTACTTGGTTGATATCCAGGTTAGGGTCTGGGCTGATTACTGTACGAGCCGAGTAGTCTACACGTTTACCGCTTAGGTTTCCTCTGAATCGGCCCTCTTTACCTTTAAGCCTCTGCGCAAGGGATTTCAGTGTCCTACCGCTGCGGTGTCGTGCCGGTGGAATACCGGATACCTCATTGTTGAAGTATGTTGTAACGTGATATTGTAGAAGCTCTGATAGGTCTTCAATAATTAGGGTTGGAGCCCCTGCGTCAATGTTCTCCCTGAGCCTCTGATTGATTCTGATTATGTCTACTAGTTTGTGGGTGAGGTCGTCCTCTGCCCTGATACCAGACTGTAGGATGATGCTTGGTCTTACGTCCACTGGTGGGACGGGCATAACCTGTAGCACCATCCATTCTGGTCTGGCCACCGTTGAATTATAGTCCAGCATCTGAAGGTCCTCGTCTGGGATACGCTCGAACCACTCCCTGATCATGTTGGGTGTGAGTCTACGGGTTACCTCTTCTTCTGCCTCGATATCATCGTCGAAGAACTCCTCTTTCTCGATCTCCATAAAGCTGGTGGGTTTGTTGAACTTGACCACTGTCTGGACCATGCCACAGTATGGGCACTCCTTGTGGCGCTTGTACTTTTTCGCCTGCTTCATGATCTCTGCTGTTGTCTCATCAGATACCTTTCCGAACATCTCGATGTCTGTATGACGCTGAGATTGGAGTTTCTCTTTGAGCTCCTCGTCCAGTAGTATACTTCCGCAGCCTCTGCATGTTGCGTTTAGCACCTTGTAGATCTGTTTTGCAAACTCAACGTGTACTACGGGTACTGCTAGCTCGATATGACCAAAGTGTCCGGGGCAGTTTATGGCAATGTTTCCGCAGGTACGGCAGCGCTGTCTAGGCTCTAGTGTGCCTAGTCGCTGGTCCATAAGGCCTCCTGCGATGGGTGCTCCATCTTCGTCGTATGTGTCGCTGGTTCCTATTTCTACTACACTGAGTCTTCTGATCTCGTCTGGTGCTAGTAGCCCGAACTTTATTGCATCAATAACCTTGCTCAATTCTATTCGACCTCCTTGGCTAGCTCTAGGCTAGGTGATAGACATAGGCTCTGCATCTCCTGCAGGAGTAGTTTGAAGGCATAGCTTACTGTGACTGGCTCAATGTCGCTCTTACCCTCACAGGTTGGGCACACATATTTACGTTGCCTGATATCATAGTAGCCTTGTCTTCCACAACGCTCACAAACATAGATAGTGTAAGCGTCTGATTCCTCTAGGAGCCTATCTTTTAGAAGCATAGCTGCGCCGTGTCCTACGAGGCAGTCTCGCTCCATCTCTCCGAACCTGAGTCCTCCGCCCCTTGCACGGCCCTCTGTTGGCTGCCTTGTGAGCATCTGGACCTGTCCACGAGCCCTTGCGTGTATCTTGTCTACGACCATGTGGTGTAGCTTCTGGTAGAATGCTACCCCGAGGAATATCTCGGCCTCATACTTCTTGCCGCTCATACCGTCGTAGAGTATCTCTCGTCCACCGGGTTGGAGCCCGAAGTCGATAAGATGTTGCTGTAGTGTTTTGGGTTCTTCGTTTGCGAATGGTGTTC